>JBARYO010000926.1:0-9897 GCA_049647905.1 Elainellaceae cyanobacterium
GACCTGGGTTGCTCCATCGTTGAGACATAGCTGCAGCGCCGCTTGGCCCTTTTTGGAGCCATCAGCATCGGCAACGGGAGTTCCATTGAGCAAAACCTGAATTGATTCGACGTCGTCTAGGGACACCGACTGCTGTGATACCGGGCCTTGGCGTGTGGGGGATCCCCAAATCAGCTGACGTCCCCGCTGCCCCAATATAGCCTGGACATCGTACTTGGCGCGATCGCAAGATTCAGCCCAAATGCGATAGGTCTCAACTTTTCGGTATTCGTTCCAGCCGGCCCAAGCTAGCCCGATAAACGCAAACAGCAGCGGGAACCACATCAGTCCGTGCAGCATAGTCGGTAACGCCCGTGAGAGCTAAAGTTTTGCATCAGCCTCTCTATTCTAGACTCAACTTCAAAAGCAGCTGAGCTATGGTAGGACATATCTTTAGCCCGTTCATCACGCGTTAGAAGCTTATGCAATGGCAATGGGGAAAATGGCAGTGGGGCGTCCTGTTCTTACTTGGACTGGGTTGGGCGCTAAGCACCATAGGAAGCGGACGCCCGACCTATGACGGCCTGATCGTTGACTTTCGTGACGACCTACCACAGGCTGAGATTGAGCAGCAGATAGCATCCTTGGGGCTATCCGCGCAGCTCAACAGTCCTTTTTCTGCTGCTGAGCAAACCTATGTGCTGGCGGGCGATCGCCGACGGCTGAAGCAGCTGCGCCGCTCAGATCTCAAAGCGCTGACTGAGGCCATTGAACCGAACTACGTTTACAGCGCAGCGACGGCCCCCAACGACCCAGATTATCCGCAGCAGTGGAACTTCCGCAGCATCAATGTGGAACAAGCCTGGGACAGCACCCATGGCGAGGGCGTCACGGTAGCGGTGATTGACACCGGCATCAGCCCAGTTAAGGACTTGGCCGAAACCAGCATTGTCAAAGGCTACAACTTCGTCGACAACAGCAGCGACACCGCAGACGACAGTGGCCATGGCACCCACATCGCTGGCACCATCGCCCAGTCCACCAACAACGGCTATGGCGTTGCGGGAATTGCCCACGGCGCATCCCTAATGCCCCTCAAGGTGCTGAGCGGGTCCGGCAGTGGCACCGTTGTCGATATTGCCGAGGCGATTCGCTACGCCGCTGACCAAGGCGCAAATGTAATCAACATGAGCCTGGGTGGCATGGGAGACAGCGCCGTCCTGAGCCAGGCCATCGACTATGCCCACAGCAAAGGTGTGGTCATGGTGGCTGCTGCCGGAAATTCTGGCGAGAATGCCGCCGCGTATCCCGCTCGCTATCCCCATGTGATTGCGGTGTCGGCCACCGATGCCACTGACGCCAAAGCGCCCTATTCCAACTACGGCGCTGGCGTGAACATCGCCGCACCCGGCGGTAGCTTCGGGGAGGCGCAAACCGGGGGCATTTTGCAAGACACGGTTGTTCCCGATCAAGGCACATCAGCGCTGCGATCGCTGCAGGGTACGTCTATGGCCACCGCCCACGTCAGTGGCGTTGCGGCATTGGTAGTCGCCTCTGGTGTGGACAGTCCAGATGAAGTCGCCCAAGTCCTCTACGAATCTTCCCGCGCCAGCCGTAGCGACGAGCTTAACTATTTGGGGGCCGGGCATCTCGACGCCGCTGCCGCCGTAAAACTGGCCCAAGCGGGCAAGATTTCTCCCCGCGACTTTTTCCGCTGGCTCAACCGCAACGGCTATCTCAACCTGCGCTTTTGGTTTGACGGCGGCGTGGTGGCGCTCCTGCCCAAGCTGGGCATGGTGCTGGGGTCCTATCTCCTGGCCTGGCTGCTGCGCACCTATCTTCCCTGGGGCTGGGCTGTGAATGGGTGGATGGCTAGCGGGCTTGTCGCTGGCAGCGCCGGGGCGTTCCTGCTGCGCGGACTGTATATCTTTGACCTGCCCCAATGGCCCATGCGGGTCATGGGCAGCTCGCTTCCCGAACTGGGAACAGCCATCGGCGCGAGCGGAGCCCTGAATCCCCTCACAGCCAGCGCTCTGATTCCGCTGGTGCTGCTATCGCTGCTGCTATCCCATGGGACGCTAAAGTGGTTCGCCATTGGCAGCACCTTGGGGGTGGCAAGCTGTTTAGGCATCAGCGCTCTTCTATCCCCCACCCTCCTATGGTTGGGCAGCGGGGCGATCGCCTCTATATTCCTAGTGGTAAACGCAGGGCTATGTATGGTTTTAGCCACCTTAGCCCTCAAAGTTGAGGCAGCACGATGAGTCATGACGCAATAACGGTAGAGGGCACGATGACCCACTCCAGCATGGGGATGGGTGCTTGGGCTCTAAACGGGGACAAACAAACCTACGAGGTCTATCAGGGGAACCCTGCCGAGCTCCAGCAGGAGGGGCTGCGCGTCCGGGTGACAGGACGGGTGCGCAAAGACGTAATGACACTGGCGATGATTGGCCCTGTACTAGAGGTACAGCAGGTCGAAACGCTTTGAGCCATTCGATATCTAGCGCCATCTCCAATCAACATGTCTGATTCGAACCCCTCCAACCTGGACAATACCCTACCACCAGCGCAGCTATGGCTCCGAGTCAAAGCCCAAGCTGAATACGCGCTTCAGTGCGGGGCGCTGCAGTCCATTCCAACGAACTCCGAGTTTATAGAGGAGTGCGGGGTCCGGTTTATTGTGCGTATCTTGTCTAACCTCGCGCGTAAGGATCGGGCTAAAAAAAAGCAAGCCAAGTCAGCAGGGGATGGGACACCGTTCAATCCGTTTTTGCCCTACGACCCGGACCTCTTCGTGGGAAACCTATCCCCAACCCACCTTTGCCTCCTGAACAAATACAACGTGGTCGATTACCATTTGTTGATGGTGACACGGGGATTTGAGTCTCAGGACAGCTGGCTAAACGAAGGGGACTTTGACGCGGCCTGGCGCTGCCTCTCTGAAATAGACGGTCTGGCCTTCTACAATGGCGGCACCCTGGCCGGAGCCAGTCAGCGCCACAAGCACCTGCAGCTCATTCCCATGGCGATAGATGAAATTCCCATAGATGCCGTGCTGCAGTTTGAGCGGCTGGGTAAGCCCCATTCGCTGCCCACCTTGCCTTTTCGCCACAGCGCTATGGCCTTTTCACTCGACGCTGCCCCAGTACCGCACCTGCTCCAAGTCTATCGTCGGCTGCTCCAGGCGGCAGGCATTGAGGTAAAAGGAGATCAGCAAACTGACGCCTATAACCTGCTGTTCACAAGGCGATGGATGCTGGTGGTGCCGCGATCGCAGGAATCATTTGAGTCTATCTCGGTTAACTCCCTCGGCTTCGCAGGTTCTCTATTTGTTCGAGATGAGGCTCAGCTCAAGCGTCTCAAAGCCCGCGGCCCTATGGCGGTCTTAAAGGAAGTCGCGATATCCCACTAGCGCGCTTGTCCGCTGCTGGGTCAGTCGGGCTTGGCAGGCCGCATAGTAGGCGTTGTAGCCTGTTCCACCGGAAGCCTCATGCACCTCTGACAAGCAGTGGGCATTGCGAAAGTCAATCCAGGCTAGCTGCGCGTCAATTAAGCTTTCCTTTGCCGCCGTGTTGGGACCGTCTTGAATCGTCTGATACACCTGGTTAAGGCGATCGTCCTCACGCTCATAGCCCAAGGCTGCGCAGTAATTCATTGGTGGCGTTCCCTGAGGATTGTCACAGTCAATCATTGTTCCACTGACCTCAATGGTACCTAGCCCAGCCAAAAGCGAAGCCGGAACCTGCAGCGCTTCGCTTGATAGCATCATGTCGAGTTGAATGACGCGATCGCGGGTCACGGTGGTCAAGCAGCTTTCTTTATCCATACGAATTAGGGGCTGAAACGCACATTCGGCATCCCGTAGCTCAATCCAGGCCCGTTGTGCTGTCGTCAGCCTATTCTGCCCATCTTGGTCCAAGGAACCTTGGAGCGTTTGATAGGTCTGGTTGAGCTGGCGATCGGCTCCGGCGTAAGACAGCGTACTAACACCATCGGAAACGGATGCGTCGTTCTCGTTTCCCACGACTACCACATCACCCAAGGGCGATCGCGCGGCTTCACGCTGATTGCCGTCTACCATGACAGCGCGAATAGCGGCGTCGTCTCGGTACTGAGTTGTTTCATAAAACGATCCCTCCACTGGATCGCCGTAGATTCCGGCTAGGCCCACGCCATCTTCCCCAGCCGCAAACCCGTTTGTGCGGAACACCAGGCTGGACACATCAAAATCGGCAAACCGCACCGATTCCCGCATTTCGTTGTCCGTATTGTGGGCCAGGGTGGCCTCCCCGTAGACCGCCTCTGCTGTGGATAACGAGGTTCCAGGACCAATCCCGTCAGACGTTTGGAAGCGCGAATTTGTGGTCAACAGCAGGTTAACGATATCTCCATCGTTCAGAGGCTCTGAGCTGAAGTGCAGCACATAGAATAATGTCTCGTCCTTTTGATTGACCGCGATCGCATCCAAATCCACCATGAAGTTGGGCATCGGCACAAAGGTTACATCAGCACCAAAAGCCTGGGTGACGTCAGCTTTCAGTTCGTCTAACGTAGTGCCTACCCGAGCAGGACCAAAGCGGTCGGTAGCGATCGTAGTCGTTTCAGCTTGTCTAGCTTCATCTGACGCGCTTACGGCTGAGGAGTCTGCCGCCGTGCCTGGGGAGTCAGCGGTAGAGCTGTTCTGGGGGGCAGCGCAGCCCACTCCAGCGAGGAGTAATACGAGTAGCCAGCGACGCCACATAGGGACTCCTTGGGTAAAGATCTATCATCGTTTCTACGCTAATCTATCCCAGGTTGCCGCAGCTCTTCGCGTGGGCTACTTTTCGATCTGCCTCGCTGATGTAGCAAATGCTCTAAGTAGCTGGGCACAAGTATAGCGCCCGTTGAGCGATAGAGTACGGTGAAATGTTCTAGACTCCGCGCTCCGCGCGGAGTCTAGAACGCACCTTTGTCCTAGCCGATGTGGCGACTGCTATAAATACTGTGACCTTGATGTGAGCCACAAAGCATCACATTCAGATTGCTGTATTCTCGGTCGCCACTCATCAAAGAGATAAGGCATTATAAAACTGTATTGCGACGTCATATTAGCTATGGTGCTTTCAAATGCTATCTAGCGCCGACGCCTCCACCCCACTAGAGCTAGAATCGCCTCTCATCATGAGAGATCTGATAATCGTCTCATCAGACACAGTGGTGATGGAGGCGATCGCCCAGATGGACAGCGCCCAGATGGACAGCGCCCAGATGGACAGCGCCCAGAAAAATCCCGGCGTCGGCCCCTCTCCAGAAGCCGCCGCCGATGCTGCAAACGATTCAATAGACGATCGGCATGTGCGTGCAGGCTGCGTCCTTGTGGTCGATGGTGGGCGATACGTCGGCATGCTGAGCGAGCGAGACATTGTCCGTCTTGTTGCGCAGCGCCGTCCACTCGATACCCTGTCTGTGGACCAGGTGATGGACCGCTCCGACATCGCCCTGCGTGAGTCAGACATGAGAGCAACCCTCGCCCATGGCGCTGCCGTTATAGGACTGGACACGGGCGATCGCACCCGATATCTCTATTTACCCGTCCTCAACGATCAGGGTTACCCCATTGGCTTAGTAGCACGCCGCGACACTGAACATAGGCGGGCTGAAGCACAGCTACAACGGTTAATTGCCGGTACTGCCGCCACAACCGGCCAAGACTTCTTTCCGGCACTAACACAGCATATTGCAGAGACACTGGAGGTTTCCCACGTTGTTGTCACAGAACAAACTGGGCAAAACTTACATGTCTTGGCTTGCTACATAAACGGCATGCTGCAGCCCGAGTTTTCGTATCACGTTGCAAGTACGCCCTGCGAACGAGTTTTGCAAAATGGCTCCTTCTATTGCGACAGCTTAGTTCAGCAAACATTTCCTGAGGATGTCGATTTGGTTGAGATGGGGGTAGAGAGCTATCTAGGCGTGTCCCTGCGTAACAGCTCCGGCAAGACAATCGGTACCCTATGCATTCTTGATGAGCAGCCCATCCGGAAGCCAGAGCGGGCAGAACAAATTTTACGCGTCTTCGCGGCCCGCGCCGCTGCTGAGCTAGAGCGGCAGCGGGCAACGTCATCGCTAGAGCGTCTCAACCAACAGCTTGAGGCTAAAGTTGAGGAGCGAACAGCCGCCCTACAGGAGCGAGAGCAATTTCTTCAGACCATTCTCGATACGCTGCCAATACCGGTGAACTGGAAAGACCGTAACTCTGTTTATTTGGGCTGTAACCAGCAGCTTGCCAACATCCTCGGGTTCAAGTCACCGGCTGAGATTGTGGGCAAAACCGATTTTGATATCGTAGTAGACCACAGCGAAGCTATGCATTTTCGCGCCGACGATCGAGACGTGATGGAGTCGGGCAAACCGAAGCTCGGAATCGAGGAGCCGCTGACGGTACCCGGCGACGATCAGCGCTGGCTCGTTACCAATAAAGCGCCGCTCAGAGACTTGACCAAGACTGTGTTTGGGGTAGTGGTCACCATTCAAGATATCACCGAGCGCAAACGGGCAGAATCCACCCTACAGGATAGCGAGCGGCGCTTCCGCTGCGCCATCGCTGACGCGCCTTTCCCCATTATGATTCACGCAGAAGATGGCGAGGTCCTACAGGTCAGCGCCACCTGGACTGATATCACTGGCTATACCCACGACGACATTCCCACAACGTCAGCCTGGGTCTATCTCGCCCATGGCGATCGCGCTCCAGCTATTCTCGAAGTTATTCGCGAGACCTATAGCCTAACCGCCCGGCGGGATAATGGGGAATTTGCAATCGCGACGCGAGATGGTAGCCAGCGGGTTTGGCTAATTACCAGTACGCCTCTCGTTCCATTACCCGATGGTCGCCGCGTTACGATGGCCATGGCGGTGGATATCACCACCCGCCGTCAGGCAGAGCTAGCATTGCGGGAGAGCGAAGAGCGCTACCGCACCATCTACAACCAAGCTGCTATGGGCCTTCTCAGCACCACCCCTAACGGCGAAATTGCTGACGCTAATCCATGCTGTTGCGAGATGTTGGGTTACTCGCGCGAGGAGCTTTTGTCAAAAACGGTTGAAGACATTACCCATCCTGACGATCGCAAGACTATCAAATTGG
Source organism: Elainellaceae cyanobacterium (assembly GCA_049647905.1). GTDB lineage: Bacteria > Cyanobacteriota > Cyanobacteriia > CAKZMO01 > CAKZMO01 > JBCCAG01. Next base: position 7,106 of record JBARYO010000926.1, read on the forward strand.
CTAGCCAGCAGCGACATCGGGATGAAGCAACTAGTTTCTTCACGGAAAAGCGCTATCTCCGCAAGGACGGCAGCGCCTTTTGGGCCGCAACGGGCGTCTCGTTCCTCTATGACGCCACTGGTCAGTTCAGAAATGCTCTCGCCATCATTCGCGATATTAGCGAGAGAAAACGGTACGAGGCGGAACGCAAGCAGGCTGAAGCGCATGTTCACGCGCTTCTTAAGCGGACTCAGCTGCTAAATTGCATCAGCTCAGAAATTCGCGACTCCCTTGATCTCGGTATTATTCTACGCAACCTTGTCAATGGCGTTGTCGCTGAGCTTTCGGTGGAAAGCTGTGTGTTTGCCTGGTACAGGGGCAGCAATAGCTCAGAGCTAAGCTCACATCTGCTAGAGGCGGTGGAGGAGAAAAAAGTCGGTTGCTTGCAAAGCTGTATTGGCACTTACACCTATGCCGACTGCCCCGATATGCTTGAGCACATTCTCAACAATCGAATTTACCGCATTGAGGGGCTAGCTGACGTTGAGGATGAGGGGCTGCTGGCACATCTCAAGTCTGTTGGTCTTTCGACATTGCTGGGTCTGCCCATTCATACCGCTGGCGGAAAAATTGGCAGCATCTTCCTGGGGCGCGTTGCTGAGGATCAACCCTGGCAAGAGGAAGAGGTTGATTTATTCCAGAGCATCGCAGACCAGGTGGCGATCGCCATTTACCAAGCCCAGCTCTACGAAGAATCCCAGGCCAAAACCCAAGCGCTTGAGCAGTCCTACCGGGAACTGCAGGAGGCCCAAATCCACATGGTGCAGGCTGAGAAGATGTCTAGCCTGGGGCAGCTCGTCGCCGGTATTGCCCATGAAATCAACAACCCGGTGGGCTTTATTTCGGGTAACCTCGCCGCAGCGACAAATTACGTCAATAGCCTGACCGCGCTAGTTCAGCGCTATCAAAACCTGTATCCAAACCCGCCCCAGGCGATCGCACAGCTGTCACAGCAGGCCGATATCAACTATATCCTTGAGGATTTTCCGAAGCTGCTATCCTCAATGGAAAACGGAGCGACCCGCATTCAGGCGATCGTTCAATCGCTGCGCACCTTCTCGCGGCTAGAGCAAGTTGGCCAATCAGCAGTCGATATCCACCAGCGAATCGACAACACCTTGATAATTTTGCAAAACCGCCTTAACGGACGCGCCGGTGCGCCAGAGGTCGAGGTGGTCAAGCAGTATGGGAATCTGCCCCAGATTGAATGCTATGGCAGCTTGCTGGACCAGGTCTTCATCAATCTATTGGTGAATGCCGTCGATGCCATCGAAGAGCGGCAGGCTGATGCTGAACAAGACTATGCAGGACGGATTGCGATCGCGACAGAGGTCACCCCAGAAGCCGTCTCCATTTCGATTCGAGACAATGGCATCGGCATGGACGCCAAGACTCAAGCCAGCATCTTCAACCCTTTTTTCACCACCAAACCCATCGGTGTCGGCACCGGCATGGGCCTGTCCATCAGCTACCAGATTGTAGCGGGTAGCCATCAGGGTAAGTTTCACTGCCGCTCAACCGCCGGAGAGGGCACCGAGTTTGTCGTCGAGATACCGAGGAGCTTGAACGCTCCTGCTGGCCCTCGATCCCAATAATGCGATCGCCCTCGACCCCCATCAAATCGCCATCATTAGGGATAGGGCGCTAGTCAATACTCTGGCTTTTATCCCAAGCGGCAATAGAGTAGGGCACAATGGGCGACACCAAATCGTGAATAGCCTGCGCATAGGCCGTGATCTCGTTTTGAGCTCCCTTCCCAAGACGGAGCTGCAAAAAGTGCAGCAGAGCCTGCAAAGACACTGTCCAGACCCAAGAGGTATAAACGGCAGGGACGAGCACACCCCGCGCTTGCTCCCGGCCTACCCCAAGATCGAGCAGCGTTCGGTACGCGTCATAGCTTTGTTGGCACAGCTTTGCATAGGTGTCTACAGCTTGTTGGTTAGCTGCAGGGTCAAGAGGCCCCTCAGTGGCTTGCTTGTTGACTTTGGCCTGTTGGCGAAAGGACAGCGGGCAGTAAAATTCCTGGCCATCTTCAATGGCGACATAGCGGAAGCTCTTTTCGTTCCATCCGACCTGCTCGTCGTTGTGGCTACTGGCAATGACGTGTTTCCCGTTTGTGTTGCGGCTGAGCCGATTCCGCTCACCCTCTTCAAGTTTCCTTAAAGACCAGACTATATCATCATCCTTCCAACAAGTCGGAGGCCATAAATAAACGGCGCTGCTTGGGGGGGAACCCCCCAACACCATTTACTTGTGCCCAGCCACTTATGAGCTTTTGGCTGTGGTTAGGATGCCGTGCGCTTCGAAGCCTCTTGGCCTCTACTCCCCAAAGGGATAGTCGTTGCACCTTCTGAATCCTCTGATTCAGCTTGGCTCAGGATTGCCATATTCCCCGATTCCTAAATCGAAAGAACGTAGGGTTCCCCTGAATTCACACGGTACTCACCTAGAATTTCTTCTAGATGGGGCATAAAGTTACCATTGTCGAGCAACAAATAGCGGTGCTTTCACCTTGAACTTAAACACTACGCCACGAAAAGGAGATGTATGCTGGTGCGCAGCGAGATAATTGAGTAGCTTGACATCTTTTGGAGTTAGCTCATCAGAAACCCGTTCAAACGACGCTCGCGCGTCGTTGACGACGTCCAAATCCGAGCCCATGTGTGATAGAAGCTGAATGCGACTTTTGCCATCATTGAGTGGATCTTTATAGGAATCCTCAACGGTTAAAATCATCTGTGTGTTTACCATAT
>JBARYO010000927.1:0-4692 GCA_049647905.1 Elainellaceae cyanobacterium
GATCAAGAGCGCTCACCACCGTCCAGCGGCCTGTTCCCTTCTGCCCTGCCGCGTCAAGAATGACATCGACGGTAGGCAAGCCCGTGTCAGGGTCGGTCTTAGTGAAAATATCCGCCGTGATTTCAATCAAGAACGAGTCAAGCTCTTCCGTCTTGTTCCACTCGGCGAAGACTTTCTGCATCTGGTTAGCATCTAAGCCCAGAACGTTCTTCATCACGTCGTAGGCTTCAGCAATCAGCTGCATGTCGCCATATTCAATCCCGTTGTGCACCATTTTCACATAGTGCCCCGCCCCCCCAGGACCGATGTATGTCACGCAGGGACCATCATCCACCTGAGCCGCAATCTTGGTCACGATTGGCTCAATGGACTCGTAAGCCGCTTTTGTGCCGCCGGGCATCAAGCTAGGGCCGTTGAGCGCACCCTCTTCGCCACCGCTGACCCCCATGCCAATGAAGCTCAACCCAGTCGATTCCAGGTCCTTAACCCGGCGCTCGGTGTCCTCGTATAGCGAGTTGCCACCGTCAATGATCATGTCGCCTTCTTGAAGCAAAGGCTTGAGCTGATTGATCACAGCATCAACAGGGCCACCGGCTTTGACCATCACCAGAATTCTGCGAGGCCGCTCTAAGGACTCAACAAAATCTTCTAGAGAATAAGCGGCTTTGATGTTTTTGCCTTGAGCTCGCTCCGCCATGAATCGCTCAGTTTTGTCAGGAGAGCGGTTGTAGACCGTGACAGGGAACCCGTTGCGCTCGACATTGAGCGCCAGGTTTTCTCCCATAACGGCTAAGCCGATTAAACCAAAGCTCTGTGCCATGTGCTCTATGCCTCAATGAACTAACTGTATGTTAAGAAGATTTCTGTTCCAGGGTAGTCAACATTATTCGATAGTTCCGTCCCTCCAAAGACTTTCTTTAGGCTTGGCGAGATGTTTGGTATCGTAACGTACAAGATTTGGGAATACCACAGGCCGATGAGGGTGGCATTAGCAGCAGGGCTACTCACGGGAGTGGAGCTGCAGGGCGGTGGACCACACCAAGTATCCACTGTCATTGAGATGCAGCCCATCGGTGGTGAGTTCTGGTCGTAAATTGCCGTCGGCGTCAGCAAAGATAGGATACAAATCGAGATACTGCGCGTCGTAGTCCTCGGCGATCGCCTCTAGGTCGCGGTTGATGTCGCGGATATCATCGTTGGGAATCTCCAGCAGCCGGGCTTTCCCCTCCCATGTGGCAGCGCCCCCAGCGTGGGGCAAAATCGACTGCACCACCAGATCACTCCGGGGATGGCTCTCCTGCAGATTTTCTAAAATAAGCCGATAGTTGGCGAGCAGGGTGGCGGTGCCGACGTCCTGAATCAAGTCGTTGATGCCGATCATGACCAAGATGGTTTCTGGATCGGTTTCGTCGATTAGATCAAGCCGCTTGAGCAATCCCGAAGAGATTTCCCCAGAGATGCCCTGATTGAGCCAGCTGCGATCGCTGGGAAGAAGCTTGGGCGGAAACCATAGACTAATAGAATCTCCCAGCAACACCGTGAGCTGGTCGGGCTGACGCTGGCTAGCGGCGATCGCTTCCTTTTCCAGTAAGATGAGCCAGTCTTGGTAATCGAGCCGGTGCCGGGGTCCGCTAGGAGAGGAACTCGCACTAGGGGACCCCGGCTGTACGTCAGAGAGCAACGAGCCCTCGGCATCGGGCCTACTGGCCTGGGCGACGGTTGTCAAACGCCCCCTAGGCGATACGAGGGCAGTAGTATTTGCGCTGACACTTTCGCGCTCCCCTGGGCTGGGACGAATTTGGGCTTGCATCACGACCCCGGCAAACGCCCCAGCCCCAGCAAGATTTGCCGCTACAGACCAGACACACCACTTAGGGATTTGGCGAGTCGGCTGGGAGAGACGCGCAAATCGCAGTAGGCGCATAATCCTGCGCCAGGAGAGCTGAACATCGTGATTTCGCGCCATACGGGTTCTCGCTATGCCTTAGGCGTATCGTCCTGGCTGTCAGGGTTTAGATGATTCGAGCGATGGCGGAGCAAGGTCTGATCCGGGTCTGTTTGGTCCCGCTCAGAATCATCCTCAGATAATGTCGCCGCCAAAGAAAGGCAGTTCCGACCATTGACCTGCAGCCGGTATTCTACGTTATCCATCAATCGGTTGAGGATCAGCCAGCCGTAGCCATGCTCTTGCTTATCCTGAGGCTTTGGCGGCAGGTATGTGGATAAGTCGTAGCCTCTGCCATAGTCCCAGATTTCTAGCCTGAGGTCTCGCCCTTCAAGCTCCAATCGAATCAGTACAGGAAGGTTGGGCTGCTGATGGTGCGCGTGACGCACAACATTTGAATAAACTTCCGATAGCACCAACCGCAGTCGGTTGGCCTGCTGCGGCCAATCCACAGAGGTGCCCAGCTCAGCTTCAAGAGAGCCTAAGAGCCACTCCTCAACAATCTTGAGGAAGCGAATGTCGCTGGGAACGTTGAGTTCCGTCTTCACCGCTACAGAACCTCCATAGACAAGATGGTCTGATCATCCTCACGAATATCGTGCTTGGGCTGGATGTGATCGAGTATAGCGTCTAAGTTAGGGGCTCCTTTTTCCTCTAGGATCAGTTGCCACAGGCCAGTATGGCGCAGCATAGATAGCTGCGATGCCTCCCCTAGAGCACTACTATCCTTGGTATGGAAATGCTCTGGCACTGATGCTTCCGTGATACCATCACTAATCAACAGTAAAACATCTCCAGCTTTGAGCGATCGCTGTCCCACATCGGCCTGCCACGATGCGGTAATGCCAAGGGGGACGCTCCGCTCCTGAAGGTAGTCGGGCTCACAGAGATCATTCGGGGGCATGCTGGAGTCTTGCCCTGGGATGGCCTGGTGCAATGCTGGTACACGAGACCACAGTAGGGGATACACATGCCCGGCATTGGCATACGTCAGCTCTGAGGTCTGAGCGGAGTATCGCGCCAAAATCATGGTGATTAGGCAGTTACTGCTGACTAAGCTATCCATGAGGCTGTGGTTGAGCCGCTGCATAATCACGCCGGGGTCGGGGGGCGTATCTTGAGAAAGCTCACGCCGCAATACCGAAATGGCACTGGCCATCAGCAGCGCTGCCGGAACGCCCTTGCCAGAGACATCGCCGACTGCTAGCCAGACATCGTTGCTGTTGGGGTGCCGGTACACTTCATAGAAATCGCCACCCACTTCCTGCGCTGGCAAACAGTGGGCCTGCAGGGCCACGCCTTCTATGATGGGCAGTTGCCGACGCAGAAGGCTGGTCTGGATATGTCGCGCGACCTCTAGCTCAGATTGCATTCGGCGGGTTTGCCGCTGGACATGCTGATGCAGCTTCGCTTGGGAAAGCGCTAACGCGGCCTGCTGGGCAACAGCATCCAATAGCTGTAGATCATCATCCTGCCAAGCGGGTTGATCAACGGAGCGTTTGAGGATCAAAATGGCCAGCGGCTGATTCTTGTAGATCAGCGGTACGCTTACCTGCTGACAGCGACGATCATCCTGACAGCAGGACAACTGACGGTGGTTGTGCTGCTGCGCCAGCGCTAAGCAGCGAATATCCTGCTCATCCAGCACAAGTTCAATGGCAGCGTCATCGGTTTGGTCCCCGATGGAGAAGCTATAGGCAATTGACGGGCTCGATAGGTTTGGGGTCGAGGACTCAGCACTGCCCCCCTCTGAAATGGGAACTAAAATGCTGGTTTGGGCCTTGAAGACCTGACCAAAGGTATGGGCGATCGCATTTTCAATCTGCGTATAGTCAAGAGTCTCTCGAATTGCCTGAGTCACCGCATTGAACACAGACTCACGCCGCAGCGCCCGGCGCAGCGCCTGGGTCCTTTGCTTAATGGCTCGGTAGGTGTCGGCAGCGCGCTGCACGACGTCCTGTAGCTCTTGAGGCTTCCAGGGTTTTGTGATGTACTTGAAGACCTGCCCAGTGTTGATGGCGTCGACCAAATCTTCCACATCGGTATAGCCTGTCAGCACGATACGAACCGTGTCTGGGAACTGATCGACCGTGCGCCGCAGAAGCTCCGTCCCTTTCATAAAGGGCATCCGCTGGTCGGAAATGATGACCGCCATCTCGCCTTCCTGCTCAAGCAGCTCCAGCGCCTTCGCTGCACTATTAGCCCGAAACACGGTGAACTTTTGCCGAAAGGTCCGATATAGTAAATCCAGGTTGTCAGACTCATCGTCTACGACGAGTAGCTTTAGTTTGTCGCCTGACTCAACCATCCAACCAATACGCTCCGAGATAATTGGCACATTCTCAATCGCCGCTTCCATATTAAAGCTCATCTGACTCCGCCATGTCAGTGCCCAATCAATTGGCCCAGTCGACAAAGGTATCTCGCGACTTATACCACTTGTACAGGCTCAGCCCAGTCAAATCCAGATTAATCTCAGGTAATAATTCGGTGCCCTATGAGCATCATTACGCTTCAGTCTGTTCAGAAAGATTTTGGGATCAAAGAGATTCTCAAAGGTGCCAGTTTTAGCATTGATGCTCGCGACAAAGTCGGCTTGATCGGCGTTAATGGCTCTGGCAAATCGACGCTGCTGAAGATTTTGGCGGGACTTGAGCCTGCCGATGGGGGCAAGCGTTTGGTTCGCTCCGGCGCCCGCATCATTTACCTGCCCCAGCAGCCAGACATGGCGGGGGACCGTACAGTAC
>JBARYO010000928.1:0-1969 GCA_049647905.1 Elainellaceae cyanobacterium
GTTGTGATCTCCCTCGAAATCGGGCCTGCATCATTGGCATTCAGCAGCACCAACAGCCTTTTGAGCGGCTAATTTTACATCCTCAAGACTATGGGATGTCGGGCACCGAAGTCCCACTGCCGGAGCCGGAGCCGTTCGCAGCCGCCATGCAAGGTGTTCTTGAGGGCGACGATAGTGCCCTCGCTATCGCCACCGTTTGGAACAGTGGGTTCTATTTGTGGCGAAGCGGCAGCTGCGAGAGCCTCAAGGACGGCATTGATTTGGCTTACGACTTGCTCAGCACCGGTAAAGTGGCTCAAGCGCTAACGGCTCTACAAGCGGCGATCGCGGCGGCTAGCGGGTCAACCTAGGGTTCCGGCTCCAGGTGCGTTTAGCCTGACGCGCTCTTGGGCATTGCCGCCATTATCGCCTTAGCGATCGCCATTGGCAGCGGCGTCGCTGGCGTAGCCGCCCTTAGCGCGCAGAATTCGGATATCCTCTGGGGTGTTGCAGTTGTACAGCATATCGACCGCCGCTGGCGATAGCGGAATAGGGCAAACGGGCTGCTGTTGGAGCCACCGCTGAAATGAGCGCCCGCCCATCGCGATAAAGTGACCTAGCGACTCCTGACAACGGCGATGGTAAAAGCCGCACAATGGCTCCCACCCTTTGGCCTGCTGGGGCAAGAATGCCATGGTTTGTGCTGGTAGCGCTTCTAGCTGGTCTGCCCATTCTCGAAGCTGGTCGGGCTGCAGCCGAGGAAGATCACAGGCCAGCAAGAGCACCCAATCGGTTTCTACGGCGCTAACCCCTTGATAGAATCCAACCAGTGGCCCCTGAGCACTCTGAGGCGCGCCCTGGATAGTATCTTGTGGGACCTTGGGTGGGCGGGTTTCCATGATGTAGTCACAGTGGGTCGGCAGGTGGTCCCGATATCTCTGGGGCCAAGGTGTAACCACTATGACGCGATCGCTACACCCGATCGCAGCCTCGTAGATGCAGCGAATGAAGGGCTTTCCCCGCCATGAAAGCAGGGCTTTATCTTCTCCCATGCGAGAGCTTTGGCCCCCGGCTAGGATAATGGCTGTTATGGGAGACATGGGCAAATAGGGCTAGAGTGATATACGGGATGCATGGGTGACGGCGCTTTTCAGACGTTCTCCTATCATACGAAGCTCAGATTGTAAACTTCTTGCCAATAAAAATTAGCAAATGTTATCGTATAGATACTAAAAAACAATCATTGTTGTCGTTTTGCTTAACTGTTTGTTACAAATAGGGCAAGGTAAAAAAGAACCGGGAGCCATATGCTAGGAGGTCTTACTGGCCTAGGGAATCAATCAGGAGCCGATTTTGGCGAACGTATGCTCAACACGGTCGCCAGCCAATCGATTCGGCATCTATTTACGTCAAGCGAGGATGTTGACGTTTCCATCCGGTGTTCTCCATCAAGCAAGCTGCTGCAGGGCAGCGTGGACAGCTTTAAGATGAGTGGTCGGCAACTCGTCATTCGTCGCGAATTCAGAGCGGACGAAATGTCTTTTGAGACGGATGCGGTCGCTATTGACGTCAGGTCAATGCTCGCAGGAAAGCTGAAGCTGAGGCAGCCAACTCAAGCCGTAGCCCAGGTTGTCCTCACGGAAGAGGCAATCAACCAAGCCTTTGAGGCTGAGCTAGTTAAGAAGCGGCTGTGCGACGTGGACATGGAAGCGCTGACCAACCTCTCAGGTGGTGAGCCTATTTCGTTTAGGTCTGTTCAGGTATCGCTACAGCCCAACAACGGGGTCACAATTCAAGCTGAGACCGACTTACCCAACCGCAGTGCTGTACCAGTTAGTTTGAAAGCAACGTTGGCGGTCGAGAAGCGGCGGCGCGTTTTATTTCAGAATGCTGAGTTTGTCCCTGACCCCGTGCCTGACGATCTACGGGGGCTGTCTAAGGTCTTGTCTGAGGCATTTGTCGAAATCTTAAATGGCATGGTCGATCTCGA
>JBARYO010000929.1:0-5770 GCA_049647905.1 Elainellaceae cyanobacterium
GATTAATCCAGACCGCTGTTGCCTGCTGAGATGGCGCACGGCAGCTGGGGCAGGAAAAGGCTTGGGTGTGGATTGCATTCTGAGTCCAGTCAGGCGGCGTTGGCGCAAATGCGTCCATAGGTTACTCTACAAGCTGTCAGATATCGTGCTCATTCTAACGACTTCTCGCTAGCGGCATAGCCTTTGCCTAACCTTCAGCTCTGTTTCCTTATGCCATGACCCGCTAGCAAGCAGTTAGCGATCAGGCCCGTTAGCGATTAGTATGATGGCGGGCGTGACTATAGTGCGTTAAGTCTGTTTCACGGTCCGAGTTGTCAACTTAAATGGGCACGGTTGGTATGGAGGTTTTCGGCTTACCCCTTCTCAACATCATCTCGCTCTTGGGGATGTTCGGGCTGTGCGCGATCGCCTGGATATTTTCAGAAAATCGTCGCCTCAAGTATTTTCCCTGGCGTGTGGTGATTGGCGGTATTGGCCTGCAGCTGCTGCTGGGGGCGCTGGTATTTATTGTTCCTGGAGCTCGGGAAGGACTGCAGATTTTCAGCAATATCCTCAACAGCGTCTTTGACGCGGCAGATGTGGGGGCTCGCTTTGTCTTCGGCCCCAACATCGTGCCCCTCTCAGGTACGACACCAGCGGTCGATTTGGGCTATATTTTTGCCTTCCGTGCCCTACCCACGGTGATTTTCTTTGGTGGTCTGATGGCCCTGCTCTACAACATCGGCATCATCCAAATCGTCACAGATTTCTTCGCCAAAATCTTTTACTCCACCATGCGCCTCAGCGGCGCAGAATCCCTCAGCGGCGCAGCCAATATCTTCGTGGGCATTGAGGCCGCCATCGTGGTGAAGCCCTTTTTGGCCAAGATGACCCGTAGTGAGCTGTGCGCTATTTTGGCCTGCTGCTTCGGCACATCGGCCTCCTCGGTGCTGGCCATCTATGTCAGCTTTCTGCGCCCGGTATTCCCTAACATCCTGGCCCATTTGGTGTCGGCCTCCATCATTGGCATTCCCGCCTGCTTCGTGCTCTCTAAAATCTTGGTGCCCGAAACCGAAGTGCCCTTGACGGCGGGTGGCATTCCTCGGGAAGAAGACCTGCGTGATTTCGCCGCAGACGGCACCCCGGAAGACTCCCCCCAAACCATATTGGGAGAGCCCATATCAAAAGAGAGTCCCCTAGATGCGGCGATCGCTGGCGCGTTGGATGGGGTGCGGATGGCGGTGGGCATTGCCGCTGTCCTGATTTTGATTTTGGGTCTTGTGGCCTTGGTGAATCAGGTCTTTGATGGCCTTGCTGCTGTGCCCGGCCCGGTGGGAACGGTGTTCCAATACGTCACCCTGCAAAACATCATGGGGGCATTGTTCTTGCCGTTTACGGTGCTCACTGGGGTTAGCCTCGACTGGCCTGAGCTGTGGCAAGCGTCCGTGCTCATTGGCCGACGCCTGTTTGAAACCGCGATTCCCTCATACCAGGCGCTTGGTGAACTGGGGGCAGCGGGGGCCGTCACCGATCGCACCATTTTGATCGTTAGCTATGCCCTCTCAGGGTTTGCCCATTTGGCCTCGGTGGGCATCTTCGTGGGTGGCACCGCTGCGCTGATTCCATCCCGCCGCCGTGATATTGCCGAGATGGGCTGGAAAGCTCTGTTTGTCGGGACGTTGGCAACGCTGATGATTGCCTGCGTCGCTGGTGTCTTTGACAATGGATCCCCGACTGTCTTGGGTCAGCCGATGGTGGAGCCGCCTGCGGTGAGCGAACCGGCACCCGCTGACCCGGTAGAAACCCTGCCGCCCCAAGATGCGGAGGCGGAGATTAACACCGTACCCACAGAAACGCTGTCCGACCCAGCAGCCGATCCACCGTTGGAGGTGTTGCCTGAGGACGAGGCGGTCCAAGGGGAGCTATCTCAAGATCCTAGCCAAGATTCTGAGGCTGTACCGCCTGCTGTTGAGGAATTTCCCGCTGATGGCACCGACCCAACGCCTTAGGGCTAATGGGATAACGCTGGAGTAATACCGATTGCCTGCTTCCTAAAGAAGTTCCCGAAAGGAGCGAAGCTTGGCAGAAGGAATGGACTACGTGAGACTACGGTGAAAGTCGTCATGGTCGGCACAGCAGGGCCGTGCAGCCCGAGTAAAATCTGACCCATAGGGTGCCCGTCAGCGCTGCTCGCTTCGCACTCGCGAGCCTGCTGAAACTGCCGCTAGCTCGGGCTAGAGCCGTACACCGCTACTTACTCGACGTACCATGATCTCCCTTAAACCTTCGGACAGTCTTTGCACCGCCGATGCGCTGTTGGATCTATCTTCATCAGACCTAGCCCTGATTCGGGCTGCTACAGCCGTTTTGGATCGACATTGGCTAGGCAATGCGACGAATGCTGTTCAGAAACTGTATCCCTACCAGTGGAGCTGGGATTCGGGCTTTGTTGCCATGGGGTACGCCCACTACAGTCAGCCACGGGCTATGCAGGAGCTGCGATCGCTATTTGACGGGCAGTGGCGCAACGGTCTTCTGCCCCATGTCGCGTTTCACCAATGGCGACCGGGCCACACACATGACTTCCCCGGCCCCGATATGTGGCAGGCAGAGCGATCGCCCTACGCCCCAAGGCATGTCGCGACCTCTGGCATCATTCAGCCTCCCGTGCATGCCACCGCCGCCTGGCATCTGTATCAGCACGCCACGGATCGCTCTGCGGCCTATGGATTTCTGGTGGAATTATTTCCTAAGCTGGTGGCCTGGCACCACTATCTCTACCGAGAGCGCAACTGTAGCAACGATGGTCTGATCTACATTCGTCACCCTTGGGAATCTGGGCAGGATGACTCTCCGCTCTGGGACGCTATTCTGCGGCGGATCACCGTCACTCCAGACCAAATTCAGGCGTATCAGCGGGCCGATCTTCAGTATCTGCATCGCAACCACGGTGCTGGGGCCGACGACGACCGCTATATCTACTTGCTGACCCAGGCCCGACGCCACAATTACGACGAGGCTGGCATTCGGTCAGACTGTCCGTTCCTAGTCCAGGATGTGCTGTTCAATAGCCTGCTGGTTAAAGCGAACCGTGACCTAGCGGCGATCGCCCAACTCCTCAATTTTGACCCGACGCCCTTTGAGCGCTGGGCTGAGCAGACGGCGATCGCAATGAACGCGTTTCTGTGGAATGGTGAGGCTGGATACTATCAAAACTATGACCTAGTGAGCCGCACCCACGAGCCGACCTGTGTGGCCACCGGCTTTGCGCCTCTCTATGCCCAAGTCCCAGGACTACCCCAAGCCCACCAAATGGTGCAGCATCTCATGAGCGCAGCATTCTATTCGCCATTGGTGAGAACCTGTGGTGTCCCCAGCTGCAGCCGCCAAGAGGCGAGCTTCAATCCCCGTAAGCACTGGCGTGGGCCAATTTGGCTGAACCTCAACTGGGTGCTGTATCAGGGGCTCAAAGCCTATGGCTACTCTATCGAAGCCGAGCAGCTGCGTCAGGCCTCACTGATTTTATCGAAGCAGGGTGGCTTATATGAGTATTTTGACCCCAATACTGGCGAGGGGTTAGGAACTAACAATTTTGCCTGGACCGCAGCGCTTGTATTAGATTTGCTTCTGGACTGTTGACCACCCAGCATACGTTTGGATGGCATCATCAACCTTGCTCAACAGGGACACCCGAGGATTAACCTAACCTTCACCTTCGCGTGAGACACTTCGTGGGGCATCAGCCCCGGCACAGCGCAGATATGGCTGATGTATAAGTGACAAATTTTGGGTGAAAACGTCCTATGGCAATTGAGTTAAACCTCATCGGCAGATTTGAAACCGGCGTCTTTGATGAGAGTGCAACCGAAATTTCTGCCTTTGATTCAACGTCGCAGTCGCTGCTACAAATCAATGGTGACACAAATGCTATCGATATCTTGAGCTTAGCGGACCCCACCAATCCGACATTGACGACAAGTCTGAGCCTTGAAGCATTCGGTATTACGGGGAGCCCTACCAGCATTGCCGTTCAAAGTGGGCTGGCGGCAGCAGCTGTGGCAAATGACGATGATGCGCTGCCCGGCTCGGTTGTTTTTGTCGACATCACTGCTGCCGTTCCTGCACCCATCGCGGTTACCGTTGGCGTTTTGCCCGATTCGCTAGCCTTTACCCCCGATGGCAACTTTGTGGTGGTGGCTAATGAGGGCGAGCCCGTTGGTGATGACAATGACGATCTGGTTGTCGATCCGGAAGGCTCTATTAGCATTATTGATATTTCAGGCGGCGTTCTAGGACTGGGTCAAGCTAGCGTAGCAACTGCCGATTTCTCTGCCTTTGATGGTCAAGAAGATGCCCTCAGAGACCAGGGAATCCGAATTTTCCCTGGCAATACAGCGGCTCAAGATCTTGAGCCTGAGTTTGTCGCAATTTCGCTGGACGGCACCACAGCAGCGGTCACCATTCAGGAAAACAACGCGGTGGCCTTTGTCGATATTGCCACCGCAACGGTCACGAGCCTAGTGAGCTTGGGAACCTCTAGCTCTCCCTTTGATGCCAGCAACGAAGACAGCGGCATTGAAATCCGCGATCGCCCTGTCCAGCGTTTCCTTCAGGCGGACGGTATTGCCGCCTTTGAAGCGAATGGCGAGACTTTCTACCTAACCGCCAACGAAGGCGATGGCCGCGACGCCATCAATCAGATTGTGGACTTTGAGCGGCTCGCTGATGTAACACTGGATCCGACAGCGTTCCCCAATGCCGCATCGCTGCAGCTAGAAGAGAATCTAGGTCGCTTAGAGGTATCTATCGTAGATGGTGACACCGACGGCGATGGCGATCTGGACCAGCTATTTGCCCTGGGTGGTCGTTCCTTTGCTATCTTGGATGCTAGCGGTAATCGAGTCTTCGAGAGCGGCTCGGCCCTAGAAGACCTTACAGCAGCCACGTTCCCAGGCAACTTTAATTCAGACAATGACGCCAACACCTTCGACAGTCGCAGTGATGATGGTGGCCCTGAGCCAGAAGGGGTAGCTATTGGCGTTGTGGATGGCGTCACCTACGGCTTTGTGGGGTTAGAGCGTATTGGAGGTGTGGTGGTCTATGACCTCAGCGATCCCACCGACCCCGACGTCGTTCAGTACATCAACAATCGCGACTTCAGCGTCGTCTTTGACGAAAATGCGGATGGCGATCCGGACCCGACCGCTGCGCAGCTGACCGCCATTGGTGACCTAGGGCCAGAGGGCTTGACCTTTATTTCTGCTGCTGATAGCCCCAACGGCAATCCATTACTGGCGGTCACTAATGAGGTCAGTGGTTCAACATCTATCTTTCAAATTGATCTGGCCCCAGGCGCTGTTCTCCCGCCCTCTGACTTTCCCGAGTCTCCCGACTCAGTCATTCAGGGAACGCCCAGTGACGACACCTTGGTAGGGACTAGTAATGCCGAGACTATCAACGGCGATGCCGGGCGCGATTTCATTTTTGGCGGGGGTGGTAGTGATTTCCTCAATGGCGATGCTGGCATTGACTTCATCATTGGCGGTCGCGGCTTTGACGTTATCACTGGCGGTGCAAACGCTGATACCCTTAACGGCAGCTTAGGCGGAGACTTCATCAGTGGGGGCTTGGGTTCTGACACCCTCAACGGCGCTGGCGGCAGCGATACGCTGAACGGCGGGGCGCGGGCTGACACCCTCAACGGAGGACGCGGCGCGGATAGCCTCTTTGGCGACGGGGGACGCGATCGCCTCAATGGTGGTGCTGGGCGTGACACATTGGTGGGTGGTGC
>JBARYO010000930.1:0-3027 GCA_049647905.1 Elainellaceae cyanobacterium
GGCTATACGTTTCCTCTAGAGGCTGACGGCGGTCAGTATGCCAAGCGCATGGCAGGGATCTTCTCAGACCAAGATAAGTACCAGCAGCTTGTCCTTTCCTCACGCCACGCCTCCGAGAAACGCCTGAATTGGGGGGCTTGGGCAGATAGCGTTTCCCATGTGATACAAGATCTTGTATTAGCTAGCTGATAAGTAAGGGGCCATAAATAAACGACGCTACTTGGGGTTCGCCCCCAGTCCGGGGGGCGAACCCCAACACCCTTTACTTATGGCCAGCCACTTACCACTAACTTTGAGTTTTTGGTCCTAAAGTCCTAGAATGTCGCTTTCTCGTGAGCCCATGGGGGAACTGCTACCGCAACGCCACCGGTAGCGGGTCCACGGTGATCCAGCCACTTTGCGCCAGCTGATGAACCTCGAAGTGGAGATGAGGACCGGTGGAATTGCCGGTACTTCCGACCCAGCCGATAACATCGCCTTGGTTGACCTGCTGCCCCGGGTAAACCGCCATGTCCGCTAGGTGGGCATACAAATGACGCTCTTGAGCAGACCCATTCTCCAGAATGACGGTATAGCCATAGCCATCGAGATACTCACTGGTCTCCACATAGCCAGATAGGGATGCTCGCACTGGCGTTCCGTGGGGCGCACCGAAGTCGACACCAGCGTGAAAGCGGCGATCGCCGTACAGCGGGTGGGTACGCCAGCCGTACCTGGAGGTGATGGGGGCGGCAGTCGCTAGCGGCATCCCGGTTGAGGCTGCGGCGGATGACAACGAATGTCGATTTGCCGCTTCAATCAGCCAGGCATAGCTAGATGGAGACTGGGGCTGGAGGCAGGATGCTTGACTGTCGCAGTGGAGCGTAGCAGCTGTGGCGGGTAGCCTATCCAACAGCCACGACTGACGGGCGGCTAGACGTGCCACCTCTTTGGCAAGTTGGGTCGTGGGCTCAAGTTTTGCTGGAGGCTCCATATTCCCCGAACCAGCTGCGATCGCCTGCTGCAAGGCAGTCCGTTCCGCGTCGAGAAATACTGGGTTTTGGGCAATCTGCTGTGCGGCGGCGATATTGTTTTGCTTGAGGTGCTGTCGTGCCGAGGCGATCAAATTTTCTCGTAGCTGGGCTTCCCGCTGCACTTGGCGTCGCGCAAGGGTTTCTGCCATCTGGCGATCAAACCAGCCTCGGGGCTCAGGCGAGGTAGCAGGCTCGACCACCAAAGCAAGCAAATCAGACTTCTGAGATTCAGATGGAGACTCAGCGGGGCGAACCGTAGTGGACATTTCCTCGAATTGTGATTTGACGAGAGGAGTGACGGTGTTGTTGTCCGCTGTATCTGTCACCTGGGGGACCGCTGCTTGCGGGACAGCGATGGTGATATTCTCCACGCTATTGAGCGATATCGGATCTGGTAAAGGGGCAAGCAAATCGCGACTGACCTCAGAAAAGGGTTCGACCTCGATTGAGATCGCTGGCTCAATAGTTGATTCAGCCACCGGCTCAGGGGCTGGCTCGGTCACGGACTCAACAGCTGATGTGCCAAGGGGAATCTCTACGGGCCATCGATTAGGCAGGGTGACGTTCGGGACAATCTCATCAACGGCACGAAACGACGCCTCATCTCGCCGCGGAACTTGAGGTAGAGACAGCGGCGACGGAACAGGAATCAACGTCTGGGGAATTGGAGACGGTGTTACCGGCTGGAGGCTAGAGGATGTGGCCTCAATATCCATCGATTCCGCATGAGCTTGACGCGGCACTGCCGCATCCAACGCCGCCCACGCTAGGCAGGCCGTCGTCAACAGGCTACCAGTCTTTAGAGGATTTGACATAAACAGCATCTGCATAGAGACGCCAATTGATACGCCAATTTTGGCCGTTATCAGGATGATGCGGCGAAAAGACTGCTAGACCAGAGCTGAGCGAGTAATCTGAGCCGGTAGCCACCAGCTAGGGGGGAACTGGCGAGATTTAGGCTAAAAGCGGGGCTATCGTGTTTCTAGTGCCTCTACTGTTTTCGGCACAGCATCTGTCAACACCTCATGGCCATTCTCCGTAATCAGAACGTCATCTTCGATACGGATGCCGATGCCGCGCCACCGTTCTGGAACCGCTGGCTGTCCCTCAACTGGCTCGATTGTTGGGGAAATGTACAGCCCAGGCTCAACGGTAAACACCTGTCCTGGTGCCAAGGCCAGCGGATCATCTCCCCGCTTGTAGATGCCCACGTCATGGACATCTAGTCCCAGCCAGTGGCCGGTACGGTGCATGTAGAAAGGCTTATAAGCCTCTTTCTCAATCAGCTCTTTAGGGTCGCCCTGGAGCAAGCCAAGGTCCAGCAGTCCATCGACGAGGACCGCCACAGCGGCATCATGGGTATCGCTGTAGGCATTACCGGGCACCGCCTTCGCGATCGCCGCCTCCTGGGCCGCTAGCACTAGCTCGTAGAGGGTACGCTGCTCGGGGGTGAAGGTGCCATTGACGGGGAAGGTGCGGGTGATGTCGGCGTTGTAGTAGCCATAGGCGCAACCCGCATCAATCAGCAGCAGGTCGCCGTCCTGCATTTGAGACGTATTCTCGGTGTAGTGCAGAATGCAGGCATTCACCCCTGACGCCACGATGGAGGGGTAGGCTGGTCCTTCTGCTCCGGCTTTACGAAAGGCGTACTCTAGCTCCGCCTGAATCTCATGCTCGTAGGCACCGGGCTGGGCGATCGCCATAGCTCGGCAGTGAGCAGCGGCAGAGATATCAGCAGCCTGACGCATCAGGTCTATCTCAGCTGTGCTCTTCACCTGTCGCAGCGGATGCAGACGAGGGCCAGGATCCTCAAGGGCGACCGGCCCTGTTCCCCGCTTGGGATAGGTGCGCATCAGGCGCTGCCAGAGGTGCAAAATGCGGTCATTGAAGCGGCGATCGCGGCCAAGGCGATAGAGGATGCGATCGGCCTTTTCGATGTACTGCGGCAGCTTTTCGTCTAGCTCCTCGATGGGGTAGACTTCATCGGCTTCAAAGCGGGCCTTGGCAGCCTCAA
>JBARYO010000931.1:0-2957 GCA_049647905.1 Elainellaceae cyanobacterium
ACGCTATCAACAGTTCGAGCTTAATGAGAATCAATACTCTGTAGTTTGATTGAACTATAAGGCGCTGAAGCCTATTGATATCAGCACTTCTAGCGTTAATTCAAAATGTGCCAATTCAAAGTGCGGAATGTGGGCTGTAAGCGACTCGTTTCCAGCGCCTCAGGCGGCTCTATGCCAATGTTTACGACTCCTCCCTCAGATGTACAGCTATGCCTAGCCTAATCCTATGAGGTGAGGTTCAAGCCTCCAAAACCTGCTCAGCCGTCATCACCAACCCAGGCAAAATGCCAGTCACAACACGCTGCTCCCCAAAAAACTGCTCCACCTCATATCCCTCGCCCACCAGCGTCAAAACACTCACCCGCTGCTCCCCCCGGTCCAGAATCCAATACTCCGGCACACCCCGCTCCGCATACTGAACTAGCTTATCCTCGTAGTCCCGCTGCCGATTACTTCTCCCAGGACTTACTACCTCCACCACCAGTTGAGGTGCAGGCATCTCCCGCGTAATCGTCAGTCGCCGCTGCGTCAGCTCCAAATGCTCCGGCCTCAATACCACTAGATCGGGATACCGCGTCCTTGGTACCTTCGGCTTCGACAGCGGCGGCACCTCAACCTCGCAGGTATGGGTTTTTATCAACCGATACGACATACCAGCCTGCACCAGCAAAAGCAGTAGCTTCGTCGCAATTGCACTATTAGGCTCTGATTCCGGCGGCACCGCTACCAATGCTCCATCCACAACTGTATGGCGTCCTTTGGGCAAGCCATCAACCGTTCCTACCTCCAAACTGAGGTAGTCCTCAAAACTCAACCGAGTCGGCGTTTGCATCGCGTCGAAACCTCCAAATCTGAAGTCCGAATATGAGAAGCCCGAACAGTGTCAGTATCTGTAGGGTATCTCAACTGAGGCTGCCACCGCCGTTCATAGGCTACCCCAACAGGTACCGCAAGACACACCGATTTAACCTGCAATTTCAAAACGTGAAGGCCACCCCCCCCATCACATCCCTTCAAAAATCCGATAGGGACTCTCTTCCATCCCCAGAGCCTTATAGGTCGCCTGCGCTCTGCTATTCTCCTGGTCCACATACAGCCGAAATCCGCGCACATTCGGCTCCGCCGCCGCCAGCTCCTTCACCGCCCCATACATGCGGCGATAAATCCCCTGCCGCCTAAACCCCGGCACCACATACACACTCTGAATCCACCAAAACACCCCATTGCGCCAGTCGCTCCACTCTCTCGTAATCATCAACGACGCCACCACCTGCCCAGCCACCTCAGCAACGAGATAAAACCCCAGCGCAGGATTGTCGAACAATGCCCCAACACCTGCCAGCACCACATCAGGGGTCAAGGTTTTGTTCTCCGTCTCCAACGCCATCTTTTGGTTAAAGTCCGCGATCGCCAACCCATCACGCCACTCAGCCCGACGTATCGTTATCGGTTCCACCCAGGTCGCCTCTCCTACGCTCTACTGCCGCACCACTATAGGAGCACCAGTCGCTCCAGCTGCCCGCGTAAAGTTTACCAGCCCCCAGCCCCGCGAGCTCCAGCGACAGCAAATTGACGCAGGCCGTCACCCCAGAGCCGCAGTACACCACGATCTCCTCGGCATCCGCCACATCTTGCCACCGTGCCCGCTGTTCCTGAGGCGGTCGCCCGTATCCCTGCTCATTGGTCACCTCCTGCCAAAAGTGGTTTACCGCCCCCGGAATATGCCCCGCCACCGGGTCAATGGGCTCCTGGTCCCCCCGGTAGCGATCGCCGCTGCGGGAGTCCACCAGGGCAGCGGTTTCCAGGCTTTGCCGCGCCTCCACCCCAGCTTTATCCACCACCCAATCCGCCCGAATATTAGGCGTAAAGATCTGGCGCTGGGGAGAAGGTACCTCCGTCTCTATGGCATAGCCGCCCCCTTTCCAGCCGTCAAACCCACCATCCAAAACGGCAACGCGATCGTGACCGAGGTAGCGCAGCAGCCACCACAACCGTGATGCAAAGGCAAAGCGTGAATCATCGTAAGCGATAACCGTGGTGTGGTTGCCAATCCCCCTGGCTTCCATCGCCTGCACAACGCTATTGATGTTGGGCAGCGGATGCCGTCCCCCCCGACGCGTCGATTGAATCGGACTCGATAAGTGGCGATTAAGGTGGACATATACCGCCCCAGGGATGTGCCCAGCCTCGTAGGCAACTTGTCCGGCCTCTGGCTGCATCAATGTAAAGCGGCAGTCCACAATGACAAGGTCAGGCTGGCCGAGTCGGGCATGGAGCCAATCGGCAGAGACCAGCGGTGACTGTAGTTGAAGAGAGAGATCAGGCATTGCGCTTCAGTAATAATTCAGCCATACAGCGGTTCTATAACCCCCATGAGAGTACCAATATTTCAAGTTGATGCATTTTCAGATCATGTCTTTGGCGGCAATCCTGCAGCCGTCTGCCCGCTTGAAAGCTGGCTAGAGGACAGCGTTATGCAGCACATCGCGATGGAGAACTCTGTTGCTGAAACAGCATTTATTGTTCCATCGGATACGGGATTTGATATCCGTTGGTTTACCCCAGAAATTGAGATGGATCTATGTGGGCATGCCACGTTGGCCGCGGCACATGTTGCCATCAAGCATCTCAATCCGGCGCTGTCATCCATTCGGTTTCAATCCAGAAGCGGAGAACTCATCGTGTCGAGCGAAGGTGAATTGTTGACCTTAGATTTCCCGTCCCGTAAGCCTAGGCCGAGCAGCGCGCCTGATGAGGTCTTGAGTGCGTTTCAGCAGCAGCCAATCGAAGTCTTGAAAGCTAGAGACTATGTGCTTGTATTTGAAGAGGAGGAGGTCATCCGACAGTTGACGCCTAACCGCGATAGGCTCAATCAAATCAATCTTGATCTTGGCGGCACTGCTGTGACAGCAAGAGGAAAAGAAGTAGATTTTGTGTCGCGGTTTTTCACGCCTCAG
>JBARYO010000932.1:0-6518 GCA_049647905.1 Elainellaceae cyanobacterium
AAAGAGACAACTCGAGGCAGTGGGATAAGATGCGGAAAGCTTGATTTCTAGCGATTTGGCCTGAGGACACTCTCGGATTATGTCTCGTCACTACCTGAATTGGTTTTATGCTCAACTCACAATGGTCTGTGTCGTCTACGTCACCTGTAGCTTAACAGTTCAGCGGGCTCAGGCATCTCGTCCTCCTGAATCCCTTAGGGATGATACTTCTAGCCTATCGAATCATTTCACCACGCTGACGCCAGATCCCATATCGCTACCGCCAAAAGTATCAAAAGATCAACGATTACAACCGGCAACGGCTCTGCTGGTGTCTCAAGCAGAGGATAGCGTATCCCAGATGGACGCCGAGGAGCACCGAGAGGCTCTCTCCCCAGAAACCGATCCAGATTTGGGTATCTTACGGGTCTACCCTGAATCTGAACGGGATCCAGATCTTGGCGTGCTCCGGTTGCAGCCTGCCCAGCCAGAGTCTCCACCGCCCCCAGTGGTTTACTTTACGGCCAGCTCCAGCGCAATCTTTAGCGACAATGCACTTTCCAGTGACGAGCCGATTGATGACGGCATCTTTAGGGCCGGTATTGGGTTGAGGGCGGTACCTGCCCTCGGCGACCGTACCTACGCTGTGCTAACGGCAAATGGCAATATCGTGCGCTATGCCGATGCAGAGCAAGTGAATTATGATGAATTGGAGCTTGGGGCTTCTCTATTCCACCGCATCACCCGCCGCGCCTATGTCGACGTTGGCTGGAAAAATGAGCAACTCTTTCGAGAAAGCGGCGATCGCTTTCTTTCAGATCATCAGCTTCGAGCGACCATTGGTCGCCGGGACCAAATCGGCCGACTGCAGGTCAACACAGCCTATCAGCTCCAGCGCAGTTTTGCTGATCCAGAACGCCGTAGCCGCCTGTTGAACCGCCTGCGTCTATCAGCGCAATATCCCCTTCAAGCAGACCTAGACCTTGGAATTTCCTATCAGCTGGCCCTGGTTGACTTTACCGAGAGCGATAGAAATGACCACTATCAGCAGATTCTGGCACAGCTGAGCTACCAGCCTAGTCCAGAAACGCGTATCTCTCTATTTGGAGGGGGCCGCTTTGGAGACTCTGATCTTGACAGGATTGATTTTGACAGCGTCCTCTTTGGCGTCAGTTTTGGGGTGAATCTGCCACTCTTCTAAACGGGCTGGGCTGCGGACATTATCAAATCCTCGGATTGTTGTTGCGTGGCAAATGAAAACGTTCACAACGTTTATTCAAATTCGGGGAACATTTTCGGTTGGTTGCACGTACTTTAACCAAGCGGGGCATCTTGCTCAACTACAGACCACGGTGAGAGCGCGATTAGGCTTCACCAAAGGAATTTGAGCATCATGTCCAGCACACAAACCAAGGGGTAACCTTTAACTTCTGGTGAACCTTGGCAACACGCCACGACAGCACCCCACAATCGCCGCTATCGTGTATTTGAGTACCGGGTGTGTTTGCTGAAAACTCTGACTTAGCGATTTACAAAGGGCAATCCAGTGGGTTTGGCCTCAGATACGATTCTTCCACCGTTGCGACAGCAACAAGGTTTGGTGGACATGACCTCTCAGCATATATCAGCAATAATGCATACCCAGCGGCTCAAAGCAATGGGCATAGTCCGATCTCTCAAGGCGATCGCCGTCATACTCAGTACCGTTACCCTATGTGGGCACACCACCCCCGCTGAGGCAATAGAGTTCGAGTTTGGCTTTACCGAAGGGACGTCCGATGCCGTTATCGATGGATTTAACCAAGCAGGAGATCTATGGTCATCAATACTCGTTGACGATATTACCGTTAACCTCGACGTCCAATTTGGTGCACTTAATTCTCCTTCATTAGGACGATTTAGTCCTGTTCGGGTCAACGTTGGATACCGAAATTTTGTTAGGGCGCTCGATGGTGATGCAACGTCTATCAATGATCCGATTGCAGTCCAAAACCTTCCCAAGAGCGCCAATTTTGATCTACTTGTCGATGCTGAGCTTTCTTTGCTTATCAACGGCACGCGAAATAACCCCAACGGGGCAGGGAGTTCCGTCCCCTACCTAGATGCTGATGGAGACTGCAATAATCGCTCAATCCGCATCACCCGCGCCAATGCGAAAGCATTGGGGTTGCCTAGTACAGGCACTCAAAACTGCGCACCCTCAGCATTCAACACCTCAACGACGCTAAGTGACGGTACAGTCCAGCTAAATAGCCTCTTCGCCTGGGACTTTGACCGCAGTGACGGCGTTGACAGCGGCAAATTTGACTTCGTGGGGGTTGCGGCCCAGGGTATCGGGACGGCGTTAGGATTCATTAGCGGCGTCGACGTCTTAGACTTCAATTCACCGCTAACCACAAGCGAGGGTAGTTTCTTCTTCAACGACAGTCAGTTTCCCTTTGTCAGCTCTGTCGACCTCTTTCGATTCTCGGCAGACAGCGTAGCAGCATCTGAAGAAACCCAGGCTGTTAGTGTCATTGATTGGACGACAGGTCGTACTGTCTCGAATGGACAAGAAGTGGACAAATACTTCTCTATCGATGGGGGGCAAACCAAAATTGCCAGCTTTTCCACGGGCGTTCGGACCGGCGACGGTCAGCGAGCCAGCAGCTGGAAAGCGGATGAGATCACTGGAAATACCGTTGGTATTTTAGAGCCAACGCCCGCTCCTGGGCAGAAGCTTGGGATTACGGCAACAGACCGACTTCTGTTTGATGTCATTGGATACGACATTGCCGTCAATCAGCCCTCGGGCGGAGATGGGGGAAATGACAACGGTGGTTTTGGCGGCGGATCAGATGGGGGAGAATTCCCTGAGGAGCCGGTTTCGGTACCAGAACCAACATCGGGGCTTTTGCTAGGCTTAGGATTCGCGATCGCCCTGAAGTATCGTCAGAAACGACAGTCAAGGTAAAGCCGCGAGATCCTGTAGCATGAATCGCCCGTCGTTCACCTCACCTAACCCGTCGTCGACTATGCCCAATCTTTACGCCGACTTTAACAACTCCTCGTCATTTCGGGGCGGCTTAGACCAGTCAATGCCTTAAAATGGATTCAGATAGGACTTCCTGAGTCACAGTCAGCAGTTATCTGTATTACGCATTGCCGTAATTTTGAGAAATCATCGTCCCCAGCGCTCAATCTGAAATATTGTCAAAAGCTTAATACAAGTTTTATTTTTTGGGCCGTTAAGGTTTGCGCTTTTCTCCTCCAAATGTTCCCCTCTTGTTGTAGATGGATGATAGCAACATTAGGATTGTGCAGATGTGCGCGTTTCGTGTTTAGCCAGATTTAAACAGTCGTTTTTAACTACTTCGACGCTATGACTCAAGCGGTCAAATCAACTCATAAACTACAGTCAGCGGACAACTGTAGCGCAAGTATGGATAGCGATTCCACTAGCGATCCTGCGGCTAAGTCAGATCCCCAGCCTGTGGAGTATTCTAACGCAGCTGACATTTTGGCCGAAATTAAGGCCGGTCGCCTATTGACGGTAGATAGCCGCCGCAGAAGCGGGCTATTGCTCTATAAACCCTATCATTCAGAGTTTGCAGGTCCCGGCGCTGCGGTTGGTGGTTGCTTCGACCTCGACTGCGAGGACGTCCTACCGGTGGGTGATCTTTCGGTTGTGGAGCCAACGTCTCATGAGCAGCGACAAAAGTGCTACATGATTCGGCGACAATGGATTCGCTTAACCCATCAGTTTACGGATGGCAGCACGGCGCTTGAGCGTGCACAGAAGATTCTCAATCAGTTTGAAGGTTACTTTGACCGAGAGACAATCGCTCAAATTCCTGATGATGCGTTCGCAATGATGGTGGGGGTCGTTCCGCATACGGTACGACTAGCGCGACGCCCCCTTCGACGGCTTAACGTCCGCAGTAAGGCAAGCTAAAGCTTAGATGCGGGGGCGGAGCCCCTGGAATAGCCTTTGCTTCTTCTCTCTTGTCTGCAGGTACAGAGGAGATAAGATCAGGTTTGGGAGAGTGGCCGCTGCACCGGTAGGGCTTGAGGGATGTTAACGAAGTCCGGCGTATGCACGTAGGGCTGATGCAAGCAGATCATCTGCGCCAGAAATTTCTTTAGCTGAGTTCTCGGCACGATGATATCGACAAAGCCGTGGCTGAGCAAGTATTCCGAGGTCTGGAAGTCGTCTGGAAGCTTCTCACGCAGCGTCTGCTCCACAACCCGCCGTCCAGCGAAGCCAATAGTCGCGTTGGGCTCCGCCACAATCACATCGCCCAACATGGCAAAGCTTGCCGTTACCCCACCCGTTGTTGGGTTGGTGAGCACCGGAATGTAGAGCAGCCGCCTGTCACGGTGGCGTTCTAGAGCGCCAGATATCTTCGCCATTTGAGATAGGCTCAGCATACCTTCTTGCATTCTTGCGCCACCAGACGCACAAATAACCACAACAGGCAATCGCTCCTCTGTGGCGCGTTCAATTAAGCGAGTCAGCTTTTCACCAACGACAGAACCCATGCTGCCGCCCATGAAGGTAAAGTCCATTGCCCCTAACGCCATCGGTAGGCCATCAAGCTGACCTAGACCAGTGCGCACAGCGTCTAGCTTGCCAGTTTTGGTCTGGTAATCCCGCAAGCGATCGCCGTAGGCTTTGCGATCGTGAAAGTTTAGGGGATCAATGGGTCGCAGATTGTCGTCTAGGGGTTGCCAGGTCTCTGCGTCGATCAGCTGACGAATGCGCTCATCACTTGTAATTTGATGATGGTGGCCACACTCTAGGCAAACCATCTGATTGGCCCGTAAATCTTTGGTGTAGGTCAGAACGCCACAGGCGACACATTTACTCCACAGACCATCAGCAATCTCGCGCTGATAGTTTGAGTTCGTCGCTGAATCTGATTTTTGGCGGTTTGCAAACCAATCAAACAGGGACATAAGGATTACTGCCTCCTCTCGGTGCTAGTCCTCATCTTTTCACACATTTGCGGCGATCGCTACGTACTACAGTTTGGCGCTATGGAAAATGCCATCAGCGAAATGCTGAGCATACAGTCGCTTAGCCCCCCCACTAAACGGGCCAAAACCAGTCTACATAGGTCGAAATCAGCAGACTACCGACCAACGTCGCCACCACAGCACCTAGGGCCAAGAATGGACCAAATGGTATAGCCTGACGTCGCTGAATAAGGCCCAGAGTCAATCCCAATGTGCCAAACAGGGCTCCCATAGTGCAGGCTAGGAAGGTCGCTAAGAGTAGCAGTGGCCATCCCAGCCATGCCCCCAGCATAGCCGCGAGTTTGGCGTCACCCCCGCCCATTGCCGTTTGCCCAAAGCAAATTGAGGCGGCAAAGGCTATCCCTTCAAACAGCCACAGACCTATCACCGCTGCCAGCATACTGGCAACGAGCCGCTGCGCAACAAATTGCTGGGGTGCAACGCCGCCTGACTCAATCCACCCCAGACCACTCGAAAACATCAAGCCTGCAATTAATCCTGACTGGGTGAGTGCGTTGGGCAACCGCATGGTGTCTAGGTCGATTAGGCTGAGGGCGAGAAGCCAGCTCATGAGACCACAGTAGCCTAGGATTGCTAGCGGTTGGTCAAAACGCCAGGCCACAAGCATAAACAGCAGCCCGGTTGTCAGCTCGACAATGGGGTAGCGGGGTGATATTCTCCCATCGCAGTAGCGACACCGTCCTTGCAGTATCAGCCAGCCTAGAACGGGGATGTTGTCTCGCCAGGTCAAAGGACGGCGGCAGCGGGGACAGTGGGAGGGAGGCCAGAGGGCAGACTTACCCTTGGGGAGCCGATAGACGACCACATTGAGAAAGCTCCCTACAGCAATCCCTAGCAGAAAGGCAACTAGTAAGACGGCAGTTGGCATAACGGTGTGTCGCTAAATCAGCCCGGTTTTCTGGTCTAATTGAGTTTAGAAATTGGGGTTGACGCTATTGTCGTCACGGTACTCCATCAGAACAATAGTTTGCTCCACCAAAACATACTAGATCAGTAAGGGGAGAACCCGATGTCCATCATAGAACTTTTGCTGCTGCTCGTGATTGCCGCCATCTGTGGCGGCATTGGCCAAGCATTGATTGGCTACTCAACAGGGGGCTGCTTGGTCTCTATCGCCATTGGCGTCATCGGCGCTTACCTGGGGGTATGGATTGCCCGAGAGTTTGGCCTTCCCCTGCTATTGCCTATTTCGGTGGGGGGCCAATCCTTCCCCATTATCTGGTCCATCATTGGCTCAGCGGCCTTAGCTGCCCTGCTCGGCCTTTTGCGGCGGGGGCTATGGTGAGAGAGGCCTCGACAGCAGCGTCTAGGCTACAAATTGCTGATGGTGGGATAGGTTGTGAGGACAAACACGATCACGGCTAAAACCGCCAATAGCCCGTCGATTAGGTTGCCGACAATGGACCCCAATACGGTGCCAACGCTGGCCTTAAAGGCCGTCTCAATGCGATCGCGGCCCTGCAGATCGCGGCGGTAGAGATACTCGCCAATAAACGCGCCCACAAACGGACCGATAAAGA
>JBARYO010000933.1:0-3860 GCA_049647905.1 Elainellaceae cyanobacterium
GGCTAGTGCCCTGACTTCCCGCAAGCTGCTGGACGCCTCCAAGTATGGAACCCAGCTGGTCGGTGCTGGCCTGTGGATTGGGGTTATCTAATGCCCCAACGACCTGATCAAAAAGTCCCATGGACAATTCTCCGCTAGTGCCGTATCTCCACAGTCGATTTTATCCTAGGGTGAGGGATTCGACTGGGCTTTTCCTCCCATAGGGTTAGTCCCCAACCTTATTGGCCCCGTATCGGGATAGGGTTACCCCAATACGGAACGGCTGGCTTGCTGCATCGCCAGGTTACAGAGCCGCTAGCGCCTGGCGCACCGCCTGCAGGGCACTATCCACCTCGTCAGCGCTGACCACCAGCGGCGGCACAAAGCGCACTACTTTTGGCCCAGCGGGAACCACCAATAGCCCAGCCGCCATTGCCGCTTTGACAAGGTCAATCGACGTCATCTCTGCGTCATCCCGCAGCACTAAGCCGTTGATCAGTCCCCAGCCCCGCGCTTCAGCAAACAGTTGGGGGTAGTCTGCAGCGATCGCCCTCAGGCCAGACCGCAGCTGCTCTCCCCGCTGCTGGACATTCTCCAAAATGCTCTCTTGTTCTAAGGTCTGACACACCGCCAGAGCTACGCCGCACACAAATGGGTTGCCGCCAAAGGTGCTGGCGTGGTCTCCCGGTCGCAGTACATCGCAGGATGACTTGCACAGCAGAGCGCCAATGGGGATGCCGCCCCCCAGCCCCTTCGCGGAGGTAAACACATCCGGTTCAATGCCCAGCACCTCATGGCCCCAATATTGGCCACTGCGGCCCATACCCACTTGCACCTCGTCCAAAATCAGCAGGATGCCCTTTTCATCGCAGAGTTGGCGCACCCGAGCAAAGTAGTCGCGATCGCCAGGGCGCACGCCCCCTTCCCCCTGCAGGGGTTCCAGCATGATGGCGGCAACGCGGCGCTGGGACTGATCTAGTTCGGCGATCGCCGCTTCTAGGGCAGCCGTATCGTTGTAGGGCACATAGTGGAACCCTGGCACCAGCGGATTGAAGTTCTTTTGATACTTGGGTTGGCCGGTGGCCGTGACCGTGGCCAGAGTCCGGCCATGGAAACTCGCCTTCGCCGTTATGATTACCGGATCATCAATCCCAAGCTCAGTGTGGGCATACTTGCGGGCCAGCTTAATTGCCCCTTCATTGGCCTCCGCCCCTGAGTTGCAGAAGAAGACGCGATCGGCGCAGGAATGGTGCACCAGCCACTGGGCTAAGGCTCCCTGCTGGGGAATGTAGTAGAGGTTTGAGACGTGGTGCAGGGTTTTGATCTGCTGGGTTACGGCCTTAACCATGGCCGGGTGGGCATGGCCTAGGGTGCAGGTGGCAATTCCAGCAACAAAGTCCAGATACTCACGCCCCTCGCTGTCCCACAGGCGGCAGCCCTCTCCTCGCTCCAGGGCAATGGGGAAACGACCATAGGTGGTCATCACCGCTTGATCAAACGCTTGGGGGTCAAATTGCTCGGGCTGGGTGGTTGGCAATGCAGGAGGAGAGAGGACCATGGCTAATCGCTTGCGAAACGGCAGTGATAATAGAATAATTAGTTCCGATAATGACGCATTTTTCCGGTTATCCCAAGGGGGCTAAGCCGAACAAAGGGATATTGAGAGCCGAAATGTCATGCTTTGCCTACAAATGAGGGTTAGATAAAGATCTAACCAATTGCCGCTGCCCACTGTGTCGTTTACGGAGTGACCTGCAATGCCCCACATCGGCCTTCTCTGCCCTACGGCAAGCGGACACCTCAATCCCATGACGACCTTAGGGCGCGAGCTTAGGCAGCGAGGGCATCGCGTCACCCTCGTGGCCAAGCTGGACGCCCGTCCCAAAGCCGAGGCTGCTTGCTTAGAATTTGAGGCGATCGCCGAATCGCAGTTTCCTGTGGGCTCAACCACAGCATCTCTAGCCCAGTTGGGTGAACTTAGCGGTACGGCAGCGTTTCGCTACACCATCAATCTCTATAAAGAGAGTTCTGAGGCCCTGCTGCGAGAGGCACCCGCCGTCATTGATGCTGCAGGAATTGATTTCTTGCTTGTGGACCAAACCTTGCGCGCTGGGGCAACCGTCGCCCAGCGGCTCAACATTCCCTACATCACGGTGTGCTGTGCCATGATGCTCAACCCGGAGCCCGATGTGCCGCCCTACAGCACCGCATGGCGCTACTACCCCACCTGGTGGGCGAGGTGGCGTAACCGAGGGGGCTATTGGCTGATAGGTGCCTTAACCAGACCCATCCGGCGGGTGATTGCCCAATACCGCACAAGGTGGAACCTACCGCCCCTCGGCCACCCCACAGACGCCTACTCCGAGCTGGCCCAGCTGTGTCAGCAGCCCGCTGAATTTGAATACCCCCGCAGGGCGCTGCCGGACTGCTTTCACTTCACGGGTCCTTATCTCGATCCAGCCAGCCGGGAGCCTGCCCCGTTTCCATTTGATCAACTGACGGGCCAGCCGTTAATCTATGCCTCCCTGGGAACCGTGCAAAATCGATTGCTGCCAACCTTTCGCACCATTGCACAGGCATGCCAAGGGTTAGACGCGCAGCTGGTCATTGCGCTGGGGGGCGGCGGCACAGCCCATACCTTGCCGGATCTGCCGGGCTCGCCGATTGTGGTTGGCTATGCCCCTCAGCTTGAGCTCCTTCAGCGCGCTGCCCTCACCATTACCCATGCTGGGATGAACACGGTGCTGGAGTCTTTGAGCAACGGCGTGCCCATGGTGGCCATTCCCATTGCCAATGACCAGCATGGGGTGGCCACCCGAATTGAATGGACTGGGACCGGAGAGGCGATTCCCCTTAAGGAATTGAGCGTCCCCAAGCTACGGCAAGCCATTACAACAGTTCTAGAGCAGGAGTCCTATCGACGGAGTGCCCTAAAACTACAGGCTGCTATCCAGGCGGCTGGGGGCGTGAAACGAGCTGCCGACATTGTGGAGCAGGTGATCGCCACAGGGCAGCCCGTTTTGGCCTAATACTCAGGAGAAATCTATGGCATCCGGAACCCTCTACCGCTACTCAGCCTTTACCAGCAATCCCGAAGGCGGCAACCCCGCTGGCATCTGGATAGATGACACCCTACCATCCCCAAAGGAGATGCAGCGTATCGCGGCTGAGGTGGGTTTTTCAGAGACTGCCTTTGTGGCCCCCACCAGCGGAACTGAGCGCATCGTTCGCTACTACAGCCCTGAAATGGAGATATCCTTCTGCGGCCATGCCACCATTGCTACCGGGGTTGTGCTTGGTGAGACGGCTGGCGACGATACCTACCAATTGGCGACATCCATTGGCGAGGTGCCGGTTACCGTTAGCGCTCAAAACGGCGTAACTGTGGCATCGCTCACGTCAGTAGAGCCGAGCTACAGTTACGCCTCTGATACCCTCGTCAGCGAAGCGCTGGCCGCATTGGATTGGGCTTCTGGCGACCTCAACAGCGCGATTCCTGCTGCCCGCGCTTATGCTGGAGCGTGGCATCTGATCTTATCTGTCGCGACGCTAGAACGATTGGCGGACCTGAACTACAACTTCGAGCAGCTCAAGGCGCTGATGCAACGGGAGGACCTGATCACCCTGCAGCTCGTGTGGCAGGAGAGCCCTGACCTGTTCCATAGCCGCAATCCGTTTCCCATCGGAGGCGTGGTGGAGGACCCTGCCACTGGCGCGGCGGCGGCGGCGTTGGGCGGCTATCTTCGGGAGGCGCGACTTGTAGCGGCACCTACCACCTTTCTGATTCACCAAGGGGACCATATGGGTCGTCCGAGTCGACTCAAGGTGGAGATACCGACAACAGGCGGAATCATTGTGAGCGGTACGGCAGTACCTATCTC
>JBARYO010000934.1:0-1789 GCA_049647905.1 Elainellaceae cyanobacterium
ATCTACTACAGATTAATGTTCATCTATTCCGGTTTGAACCTATTCCCTTTGCTGCCGGTGCCCCCCTCAACATCCCCTCAGTACTAAGGTCCTCATCAATCTCCTCCCAATGAAGGCCATATCCACCACCGCAGACCTCCCAACTAATCCGCTGATCAGGCGTTGCATTAAGCAATCTAGGATACCAAGCCAAAGGAACAATGATGGTTCGCCCATCCATCAAATCAACGCTAATAGCATCTTCCGTAAAACAGACCGATTTAACCCTTTCATCGGCTCGAACCGCTAAAATACCCATACCACGCCTCTAACAAAATGCCTTGATTTTCTTGTACGATTGACTGCAACCTGCGTAACTCTTTCGCGCTAAACCCAATATTGTTTGCCAAACCAGCCGATTCAAGCCAAAACTTAGCCGATGAGCGATCGCGATCAACATGCACATGCGGCGGTTCATTAGGCTCGTGACTGTAAAAGTAGAAACGGTAGGGTCCGACCCGTAAAACTGTTGGCATATACAGGGATTATACGCTTACAGGCCTCCATTCAGCTCAATCCAAAATCGGCTGCCCCTGTCTATAATCGACTCCACGCCGACTTGGCCCCCCATGCGTTCCACGCCTCGCTTGACAATAGATAGCCCAATGCCCGTTCCATGATAGGTCTCGACACCATGGAGTCGCTCAAACGGATTAAAGATGCGCTCTTGATGCCGAGGGATAATACCAATACCGTTATCTTCGACCCAAATTCGCACCCGCTGTTTGTTCCTGTTGGTATCGGATCCATGGCGGACTTCTGCCCAAATTTTCACCTGGGGCGGCGTCTCAGGCAAAACAAACTTCAACGCGTTATCAACTAAATTGCTAAAAATCTGCTTTAGGACACTGTGCTGCGCGTAGACCATCGGCATATCTGGCGCGACGTCAACCCGGGCGCTCCTGGCTTTCAGGGTCGGCTCCAATGCAGCAAGCACTCGCGTTAGCACGGCGTTGGGGCTGATGCGCTTTAGATCGATGTCAGAGCGCCTGAGACGACTATACGTCAGAAGGTCTTGCACCAGCGTATCCAGGGTTTCAGCAGACGCCGCCATTCGATGCACATAGTCTCGACCCAGGTCATCTAGCGCCTCATGGTAGTCTTCTTGCAAGACTTGGCCAAAGCCTTGGATCGACCGCAGCGGGGCGCGCAGGTCGTGGGCAACTGAGTATGAAAAGGCTTCTAGCTCTTGGTTAGCGTCCTCTAGTTCTTGAGTGCGATTCTGAACGCGCCGCTCTAACGTGAGGTTGAGCTGCTGGAGATCACGTACATTCTGATAACGGGCAATCGTTTCAGCTAAGACGTTGGCGATCGCTTGCAAGAAGTCAACATCATTGTCGGTAAAGCGCCGCCGAGACCGGGTATGGATCCCAAAAATGCCGTAAGGGTGAGCGTCGCGGTTGCCGATCAGGATGCTCATGCCGCTCACGACGCCATGCTGTATGAGCAAATTCGGCCCGGAGAATCGCGTCTCTGCATTTAGATCTTCTACCACAACGGGGTTCTGTGACAGCAGAGTATAGCCTGCCTGAGAGCCGCTGTCGCTTGGCACAATGGCCTTACCCACTAAGCCGTCCTGCCAGCCCACACCAGAACGCAACAAAAACCCACGGTCTTTGGGGAGGCGTTTTAGCACTTTGCAATACTCGACGTTGAGAACTTGGGCGACTCGTGCCGTGACATCATTCAGCAAGATATTGATATCGGTACTGGCCAGCGCCTGCTGCCCAATTTGGGCCACTGCGGCCTG
>JBARYO010000935.1:0-15474 GCA_049647905.1 Elainellaceae cyanobacterium
GGGCAGAACGATAATGACCGGATCTTGGCATTCGAGGATGATATGCGGTCCGGCTGCAAAACGATGTTCTAACGTTCCTACAGAAAGGGCGATCGCCAGCTTCCGTGAACGCTGTACTAAGCCCCGACATGCACCTGATAGACCAAACTTCTCAGCTCTTCTATGTCGGCGGGCTTGCTCAAGTGAGCCTGAAAACCGGCATTGAGGGCTGCCGTAGTGCTTTGCTGATCGGCATAGCCCGTTAGGGCAATTGCAGGCAACCGTCCGACCTGTTCGGGGGGCAGCGCTCTAATGTGCCGCATCAGTTCGTAGCCATTCATATCAGGCAGCCCTACGTCAGAAACGAGCACATCGAAAGGGGGCTGTACAATGCAGCCCAATGCCTCTGCAGCGGATCGCGCTGTGGTCACGCTTGCGCCAAACTGCCTTAGGGCAAAGGCGATAACCGTTAGCGTGGCCTCATCATCTTCCACCAATAAGACCCTTATCCCATCTAGAGGTGGCTCAACGACTTCGGGCGGCGGCACCGGTAGAACAACCTCAACCGTATCCTTCGGTAAAGTCACCGTAAAGCTTGCCCCTTGCCCCTTGCCTCCGCTTTCTACCGCAACACTCCCGCCATGGGCTTCCGTGATTGATCGCGTGAGAAAAAGCCCAAGCCCCAGGCCCCCTTCTCGCCGCGTATTGGAAGAATCAGCCTGATAAAATTGCTCGAAGATATGGGGCAGCAGCGCGGAGGAAATGCCTTTCCCATCGTCGCTCACCTGGACCTGGACCTGGGCTGGAGTATCCATTGTCCGCACCGTGATGCTGCCCCCGCTAGGGGTAAATTTGGTTGCATTTGAAAGCAGGTTGGAGAACACTTGGCCAATGCGGGTTGAATCAAGCATCAGCGGGTCTAGACCAGCGTTCGGGATGCTCTCCAGCTGGATACCTTTTTGCTGCATCTGGGGCTTGAGCCGCGTGATAGTCTTCTGTAAAATCGCGTTTAAGTCAGTCGGCTGTAAGGTAACCTGAAAGCGATCTTGGATGATACGAGAAACATCTAGCAGCTCTTCAATGAGTTGGGCTTGGGTTGAGGTGCTCTCATAAATTGAGGCGATCGCTTGCTGCTGCTCAGCGGCGTCCAGGTTTCCCTCCGCCATGAGCTGAATCCAGCCCAAAATACTGGTCAGCGGCGTTCGTAGCTCATGGGAGAGCACTGAGAGAAACTCATCCTTGCTGGCATTTTCGGCTCGAGCCACTCGTTCGCGTTCTTCTAAAGTCTGTTGCGATCGCTCTACCCGAATCAGGTTGATGAATTCAGAGGCCTGTCGCCCATAGAGATCCAGCATTCGTAGCTCGCGCTCAGACGGACAGTGAGATTGTCGGAAATAGGTTGAGAGCACCCCTAACCTCTCCCCCTGTCGATTGAGCAGCGGCGTCAGCTGTAATGATTGGAATCCAGCAGCAGCGGCAATGGACCGATAGGCTTGATAATCCGGGTCTGTTGGCACGTCATCGACAACAATCCGTTGCCCTGAAACAAGCGCGCGTGCGGAGAGAGACCCGTCATCTAGCTTCACATGCTGAAAATGCCCTAGAAATTCTGGACCGAAGCCGCGATGGGCCATAATCTTCAGAACCTCCCGCTGCGGATCATAGAGCTGAATGATCCCCATATCGGTTTGGTGAAGGGCAATGGCTGTATCCAAGACGGCGCTGAGCGCTCGGTCCAGATCAAAGGAGTCAAACAGATCGGCGCTAAGGGTCTGTACCTGATTGATTGCCGACAGCTCAATCTCAAGCTGCTCTTGGCTGTGGCGTAGGCTTTGCTCTGCCTGCTTAAGGCTGTCAATGTCCACCAGAGCCACAACGGCCCCTTGGCCGCGAGCGTCAGTAGTGCGATAGGGAAGAATCCGTAAAATGTACCAACAGCCCTCCTGATTTTGAACCTCTTGCTCAATGGGATTGAGAGTTTCGATTACAGCCGCAACGAGTTCTTCTAAATTTGCGCCAGTGATAAGTGGGTAGCCCCAATTAAACGTCGTCCTGGATCGCTGAAAGCATTGATATGTCGTCCCCGATAGGCTGATTAAATAGGACGACCTACTTACCAATAGTCCGGACACTTTTCTGGACAAGCGCTGAAACCCCTGATTTCTCGTTGGTCAAGCTGCTGTGG
Source organism: Elainellaceae cyanobacterium (assembly GCA_049647905.1). Taxonomy (GTDB): domain Bacteria; phylum Cyanobacteriota; class Cyanobacteriia; order CAKZMO01; family CAKZMO01; genus JBCCAG01. Next base: position 2,165 of record JBARYO010000935.1, read on the forward strand.
AAGAGGCCTGAAACCTGCATTCCACCGTTAGCCATCAAAAACTGTCCGGAGTGTTGACTTACCAAATCTAAAGTCACTAATGGATCGCCCGATATCAGATGGAATCAGATTGAAAATACTCTGCGCCGCCGGGGTGAAATGTCGGATATGAAGGGTGTCTGACAGCATCAAGATTGGGATATTGACGTGGGTGAGTAGGTTGGTCAGATCATCATTGGCGCGGCACGCTTCGATATTCCGCTCGTGGAGCTCTTCATTAGTTGTTTTAAGTTCTTCATTGGCAGATTGAAGCTCTTCTTTAGCAGTCTGAAGTTCTTCATTAGTGCTTTTTAGCTCTTCATTACTTGATAGAATTTCTTCATTGGCAACGACGAGCTGTTGATTGGTGATGTATTTTTCTTCAATTGTCAGCTGTAAGAGTGTTTTAGTATCCAGTAGCTCTTGACGGCTGGCGGATAGGGCTTGATGAATTGAATAGTTCTCAGAATTGGCATCTAATCCCGTTGCAAAACCACTATCAGAATTGTCTGATTCAGCCTCATTGTCGAGGCGCAATCCTTCAGACGGTCCATGCTCAAAAAGGACAAGGTAGCAGCGGTCTTGAGCCATCGAAACATGGAAGGGAATCACCTCTAGGGTCAGCGGCGGCAAGAGCGAATCTTGCGACATAAGGCTCTGGCATTTGATGGAAATTCCTTGCCGCTTAGCAGCGTCAAAGGTGGTGCGCAGGTCTCGTAACAAACTGGGGCGAATCATTCTCAATAGGTTGTAGCTGGGAACTCCTGCCGGAATTCTAAGATACTGCGTCGTATCGCCTCGGAATAGCAGAATCTCTAGCTGCTCATTCACAACCACGCCCGATGGGCCATAGCGGCTCAGCACAATTTGATCGGCCCACTGCTGCAAGCTTGTGTGATTCAAGCTAGCAGACTCATTCTGCTGTTGTTCAAGCGGGCTCACTTGGGGATAGTGGTCGGCAATAAAGTCGAAATTGAGACGGGAAGAGGCGGCCTGTCGGGTGTAGATTCTTCCTTCAGCATCAAAAACCTCAAACAGATCTGAGGTTTCTCCTAGGTCTTCAGAGTTTCCCAGAACCAAAAAGCCAGTAGGCTTGAGGCTATAGTGAAAGAATGATAAAATCCGTTTTTGGAGGGAGGGTTTAAAGTAGATCAAAACGTTGCGGCAGCTCAGCACGTCAATATCAGAGAAGGGTGGGTCGCTGCTAAGATCTTGGCGCGCAAAAACGCATAGCTCACGTACCGACGTCTTAATTTGATAGCTGCCATCGACATCATTGAAGAAACGACTGCGCCGTTCTGCCGATACGGCCTCCATTTTATTCTCTGGGTAGATGCCAGCGCGGGCTGTCTCGATGGCCTCGTCGCTGACATCCGTACCGAAAATCTGAATTCTAGGCTCTATCAATACGGCCTCCAAGCTCTCCAACAGGCAAATGGCCATAGAATAAACCTCTTCACCTGTAGCACATCCTGGAATCCAGACCCGAATTAGTGACGATGCTGACGGCTGCTTCAGCAGGGCCGAAAAGAGCTTGTTTTTCAGAATTTGAAAGACATCATCGTCCCGAAAAAAGCTGGTGACTGCAATCAGAAAATCTTGATAGAGCGCATGACTTTCCTCCGGGTTGTTTTGTAAGTACTGAATATACTCACCCAAGTCGAAACATCTGTGCAGCGCTACCCGCCGCTGCAGCCTCCGCTGCAGGGTGGATGGCTTGTATTCAGTAAATTCAATGCCCGTTTGCCGATGTAATAATCTGAATATTATGTCGAGATCATCGTTTGGCACCGCGAGGGCCGATGAATCTTCGCGCTCTAGCTGACATACGTCTCGTGAGGCGGGATTACGGCTACTATTAATCAGTTCTTCAGCGATCGCAGCGGGAGGCAAAATAAAATTGACCCGTCCAGTGGCAATGGCGGCAGAGGGCATGTTGCCAAATTCGGCAGTTGACGGCTCTTGGGCGAAAACCACCCCTCCGGCATCCCGAATCGCCTGAATACCGAGGGCACCGTCATCATTGCTGCCAGACAGCATAATGGCGATCGCATTATGCTTTTGGTCCGCAGCGAGTGACTGGAAGAATATATCAATTGTTTTGACGCGTCCTTGATGCTGATCGCAGGTTAGTAAGTGGAGTCGCCCTCGATCAATCGTCATCTGAGTATTTGGCGGAATCACGTATATGTGATTGGCCTGTACCCGTTTACCATCTGTAGCCGTTTCCACCGACATTGGCGTAATCCGCGCCAACAGCTCGCTCAGTAGGCTGGCCTGATCTGGCGAGAGGTGCTGCACCAGCACAAACGCCATTCCCGTATCCACCGGCAAACGGCTCAGCACTTCGGAACAAGCATTCAAACCACCGGCGGAAGCGCCAAGGCCAACAATCAACGATGAGTCACTAGAGCTATCTTGATCCGTCATATTTGCTTTTTTTAGTCCATTGAAATGCTGTAGCAGCAATGCTGGAGTCAATCAAGGCTATCGTTGACTAAATTGTAAGCGGATTTTCGCCGTTGAGAGACCCAGTTAGTCTGATGTGACACCTGCCTGAATACAGGACTGTATCGGGACAAACCTATATCCCCACGTGATGATTGCCAATCTAGGTTATAGGTCGGAACCGTTTTTAGTTCGTCAACTGTCCGTTGATAGAACAAGTGATCATCATTGGGAGGAGCATTTCAAACGGGCAGCCGGTTATGATGGCTCACTAGGGCTGCAACGACGCGATGACTAGTGCAAGACGTTTCGGGACGTCCGTTTCGGGCTGGTCCCACATGGCCTATCACCAACCATTCGCGAAAAAAATTGCCCTTTTCTAGATGACCCTATCTATCGTGAAAAAGATTGTGGAATCTGTCGGGGGGCAAATCCAGATAGAGTCGCAAGAGGGCCACGGAGCTAGCTTTTGCTTTACGTGGCCCAAGTCTCTCGATTTACCTGAGTCCTATTCGTAAGACGTTGTACCTTACGGGGTAGGGTTACAGCGGTCTACAGCGATCGCACCGTCATCATGCTGTTCTCTAAAGCAAGGGCTGTACGTGAAGCCCTTAGTTCAAAAGTCCTATTGAACGCCTTGCCCTGCATGCTTTCGAAATCAATCTTAAAGTAAGCTAGGTGAGGACTACATCACCTGCGATCGCCCCATGTTTTCCCGAGTTCTTCCATTCGTAAGGCGTTCAGCCGCCCATCTATCACTGTCCCTAATAGGGCTGTTCTGCCTAACGCTCCCGGTCTTGGCCACCCCTAACATTCCCACCGTTGCCTGGTCTGATACGGCGATCGCTTACCAAACTCGCATCGGCGAAGACATTACACTCTACTGCCCTACCTCGGGCACCCCTACACCCACTTGGGGCACGGACCGATATACCGCAGACTCTTCGGTATGCAGCGCAGCCGTCCATGCCGGTCTGATTACTCTGGCGGAGGGCGGGGCGATCGCTATCCGCATGATGCCGGGAGACGCTGCAGTCGCCAGCGAGCGTAATGGTATTGTCACCGGCAGCCACTCCGGCACCGCTGCCAGCTTCACCTTCACCAATCCCCGCGATTTTGTGGCAGACGTCTTGCCCACGACCTTCGGAGACCTACCGCTGCATCCCATAACCTGGGACACCACAGCTGTCTCAAGCTGGCGACAGCCCTCCCCCATCGAGGCTTACTACTGTCCTGTCGGCACTGCCCAGCCCGTTTGGGGTAACGGAGTCTATAGTCAGGAGTCGTCGCTGTGCAGTGCCGCCGTCCACGTCGGCCAGATCACCCTGTCGGGTGGCTCTATCGTGGTGCAGCGGTTACCGGGGCAAGGGTTCTATGCCGGGTCTTTGTCCAATGGTGTGCGCACAGGCGATCGCGCTGGCAGCGGCGGCAGCTTTCGGTTCTTGGATGATGTTATTAGTTCGGAAGACGCGACGACACCCTAACCAAATAGAGTTCTGGCGACAGCGCTATAGGCCCCCATAAAGCGCAGTCGCCCCAGCAGTAGGCTGCGCTTTATGCATCAGCCAAGCCCACATCTGATCGCCGTAAGAAAAGTGCCACCACTCCTGCTGATGGCGACGGAACCCGGCAGCTTCCATCACTGTATTGAGCTGCTGTCGGTGATGGTGGAAGATCGCTTCTTTAGACCTATCCCGATCAGCATCAGCGATCGTGTCAGATGGTGCAAAATAATTGGGGTAGGAGCGCGGTGAGATTTCGTCGATAGGGGAGCCCATGTCTACTGGCTGGCCTGCTTGATCGACTAAGGTCAGGTCTACGGCGGCCCCAGTGCTATGGGGTGGCGGGGTGGCGACATTCTCGCTAGGCGGTGCCCAAAATTGATAGACCTGCTCCCAGAGCTGCTGCTCTTGCTGAGGCGTTAAGGCATCTGGGGATAGGCCGCTGGCTTCGAGCTGCTCTAGGAACGTAGCCTCTACCATAAACCGCTGTACAGCAACGGGGCGATAGGCATCGAAGAGACACAGCCGCCAGCCGGGTTGCGCATGCTGTAGAGCGTTTTGAACCGCCATCAGCCGATCCAAAACACCTTGGCGTAAGTGGTACGGTGAGCGGTGCCCATAGGGTGCACCGCGCTGAACGTAGGGGTGGGGCGACTGAACCGCAAACTGGTCAAGAGGAATGGGAACCAAAGGCTCACCACAGTCGTGGATGGGGATAGCGTAGTGAGGTTTTGCTGGGGCGATCGCGCCTCGGATGGTATTCTCAGACGTCGACTCCGTGCTTCGAGCCGCTCGGCTGATGGCATTCCCAAAAATCTCGTCCAGGCTAGTCTTGTCCAGGGTTCTCAGTACGTTGTCGGCATTAAGTCGGGATGACAGGATTTGAACCTGCGACATCCTGCTCCCAAAGCAGGCGCGCTACCAAGCTGCGCTACATCCCGAAGGGCAATGGTCTACACTAACGGTAGAGGGCATTAGCCTTCCAATATTAAACAGTATAGCTCCTCAATGCAGGTTCGGTCATCGAACGTTACTGATGCGTCGTGGCACGGCCCTGCTTATTATCATGCCCTCTAGCTGGCCTATCGCCGATCTTCCTGGTATAGATGCTGACATTTGCAACGCACTGCTTGCTGCTGGCATCACGACCACTGAGCAACTTCTACAGCACCAAGCGCCCGATCGGCAGCGATCGCTCGCGGCCCGATTGAGGATGAATCCTCAGCATCTTGGTAAATGGATCGCGATGGCTGATTTAGCCCGCATCCCCGCTGTGGGCTGTCACTATTGCGGATTGCTGCTTCACTCAGGTATCGCTTCCCCGAAGCAGCTGGGGACCACGCCCATTGATCGGCTGCACCGCCAGCTTGTCAAGCTCCACGTTGCCACGGTTCGCGTTGGGCAATCCTCGTCTCGCGGGGGCGATCGCCAGGACTGCCCCAGTCTTGGTGATGTGAAGCTTTGGATTCAGCAGGCGCGACGGCTGTCACCGTCCTAAGGCCGGACAGACAGGCATCACATCAACATGTAGTTTTCGCCTTGGGGTTTGCTGGGTAGCTGCCACAGGGGGGCTCAACCGTGTACCCTTAGGTCAGAAATTGACTGGGCCATGCGTGAGTCTCTCTAATGAATATTCGTATTATTTCCACCCAACCCTTCTCTGACCAGAAGCCCGGAACCTCTGGCCTTCGCAAGCAGGTTCCCACATTTAAAACAAGAAACTATCTCGAAAATTTTATCCAGTCCATCTTTGACGTACTAGGTGACGTCAATGGTGAGTCTCTCGTACTTGGAGGCGATGGCCGCTACTACAACCGCCAAGCGATCCAAACGATTTTGAAAATGGCAGCGGCGAACGGCGTCGGGCGCGTGCTGGTGGGCCAAGCTGGCATCCTCTCTACACCGGCAGCATCCTGCCTCATTCGCAAAAATGAGGCGCTAGGCGGCATCATTCTATCGGCGAGCCACAACCCTGGTGGGCCAGAGGGGGACTTTGGCGTCAAGTACAACACTGAAAACGGCGGACCCGCCCCAGAAAAAATCACCGCAGCGATTTACGAGCGCAGTCAGGTGATTGACAGTTACAAAATTATGGATGCCGCTGATATCAATCTTGACACTATCGGCGAGTCCAAACTGGGCGAGATGACGGTTGAGGTGATTGATGCTGTCGCGGACTATGCGGAACTGATGCAGTCCCTATTCGACTTCGATCGCATCCGCCAGCTGTTGAGCAATAACTTTCGCATGTGCATGGATTCTATGCACGCGGTCACTGGGCCCTATGCCCACGCAATTTTCGAGGGTCTACTCAATGCACCGGAAGGAACGGTCATTCATGGTCAGCCCTTGGAAGACTTCGGCGGCGGTCACCCCGACCCCAACCTAGTCTACGCCCACGACCTAGTTGAAATCATGTTTGGGGACAACGCGCCCAGTTTTGGGGCCGCGTCCGATGGCGATGGCGATCGCAACATGGTTTTGGGCAACAACTTCTTTGTCACCCCCAGCGACAGCCTGGCGGTCCTGGCGGCTAATGCGACGCTGGTTCCCGGCTACCGCGACGGGCTGGCTGGGGTGGCTCGCTCCATGCCCACTAGCCAGGCGGTGGATAAGGTCGCCGCTAAGCTGGGCATCGACTGCTACGAGACCCCCACCGGCTGGAAGTTCTTCGGCAACCTGCTGGACGCAGGCAAAGCAACGCTGTGTGGCGAGGAGAGCTTTGGTACTGGCTCTAACCATGTGCGGGAAAAAGACGGCCTGTGGGCTGTGCTGTTCTGGCTCAACATTTTGGCAGAGCGGCAAGAGTCGGTGGAAGATATTGTCAAAGCGCATTGGCGCACCTATGGCCGCAACTACTATTCTCGCCACGATTATGAGGAAGTGGATAAGGCTAAAGCGACACAGCTAATGGAGCAGATGCGGCAAACGCTAGATTCCCTACCAGGCAGCACGTTAGGTGATTACGAGGTTGAGTATGCCGACGACTTCAGCTACACCGATCCGGTAGACAGCAGCGTCAGCGAGCAGCAGGGCATCCGCATCGGCTTTACTGACGGATCGCGCATTGTGTTCCGCCTGTCGGGAACCGGCACTAAGGGGGCTACGCTACGCCTGTATGTCGAGAGCTATGAGCCTGACGAGGCAAAGCAGAGGCAAGAGACCCAAGAAGCGCTCGCCCCCCTGATCAAGCTGGCGGATGAGGTGGCCCAAATTGAGGCGCTGACGGGGCGCAGTGAACCTACAGTAATCACTTAGGCAAGACCTTCGCAAGAGGTTGAGCAGCATGAAGGCGGTGGCATAGGTCACTGCCTCAGCGCTTTATTGGTCGAACCCTCACCAATACGCTACAATTGGGTTCGATAAAATGATGGTACGGCTGTGGAAACTGAATCTCCCTCTAAATTCATTCTCAAAGTTCTCTGGCTAGATGAGAACGTGGCGATCGCTGTAGACCAGGTAGTGGGCAAAGGAACAAGTCCGCTGACGTCTTATTTCTTTTGGCCCCGCAACGACGCGTGGGAACAGCTCAAGAACGAACTTGAGGCAAAGCATTGGATCAGCGATGTTGACCGGGTTGAGCTGCTCAACCAAGCTACGGAAATCATCAACTACTGGCAAGAGGAAGGCAAGCGCCGACCCATGTCGGAAGCGCAGTCAAAGTTTCCGCTAGTAGCGTTTACCGGTAGCGCCTAATGTCGGCGATGCCTATGGGTGAGGCATCGCAGGGGCAACAGGATATACCGTTACAGCTTCAGGGACGTAGCAATGCTGCGTCCCTGAAGCCGTTTGAAGATCAAATTTGAGCGAGTTATGCGCTACCTCCCGCAGCCTGCAGCCGGGCTCGCGATCGCTTCAGGGCCTGTTTTGCCTGGAGTCTCTCCTGCTTGTCGTCGCTGGATTGCGATGCCTCTAGCCGAGATTCTGCTTCAGCAAAAGCTGCTTTGGCTTCGTCAAGGTCGATAGCGTCACCACGCTCGGCACCATTGACAAGAATAATAACTTCGTCTTGGTCGACTTCGGCAAAGCCGCCCATTAGCGCAATGGGAATCCATTCTTTGTTTTCTCTAACCCGCATCACGCCGGTATCTAAGGCTGTTAGCAGCGGTGCGTGGCCACCTAACAGGCCCAATTGACCAGTAGTACTGGGGAGGATGACTTCTTCAGCCTCCGCATCCCAGACCGTTTTATCGGGAGCGATAACGCGAACCGTTAATGGCATAGTGGCACATAAATTCAACAATGGTGGGCATCATGCCCGTATCTCTTGTAAGGGCAAGCGAGCGCTTGCCCTTACGCCTTACCCTTACGCCTTAACCTAGGCGTTCTTCATCTCTTCTGCGGCCTGCAGCACCATTTCCATGCTGCCCTTGAGGTAGAAAGCCTGCTCAGGGATGTCATCCAGCTCGCCGCTAAGGATCTGCTGAAAGCCCTTAATGGTGTCTTTTAGGCTGACATACTGACCGGCCATACCGGTGAAGATTTCTGCCACGAAGAAAGGCTGGGACAAGAACTTCTCAATCTTACGGGCGCGGGCCACCGTGAGGCGATCATCTTCAGATAGCTCATCAAGACCCAGAATGGCGATGATGTCCTGAAGCTCTTTGTAGCGCTGCAGCGTCGCCTGTACAGCCCGAGCCGTATCGTAGTGCTCGTCGCCCACGATTGCCGCTTGGAGCATAGTAGAAGTAGAGTCCAGCGGATCGACTGCGGGGTAGATGGCCTTGGCCGCAAGTCCACGGGATAGCACCGTGGTGGCATCTAGGTGGGCAAAGGTGGTTGCCGGAGCAGGGTCTGTGAGGTCGTCCGCCGGGACGTAGACAGCCTGAATTGAGGTAATGGAACCTTCAGTAGTCGAGGTAATGCGCTCCTGCAGGTCACCCATGTCGGTGCCGAGAGTAGGCTGGTAACCGACTGCTGAGGGCATACGGCCTAGCAGCGCGGACACCTCAGAACCGGCTTGAACGAAGCGGAAGATGTTGTCAACAAACAGCAGCACATCCTGCTTGTTCACATCGCGGAAGTACTCCGCCATGGTCAATGCCGATAGACCGACGCGCATGCGGGCTCCGGGCGGCTCGTTCATCTGACCGTAGACCAACGCCACCTTAGATTCGCTCAGGTTGTCCGCGTTGATAACGCCCGATTCAATAAATTCGTTATACAGGTCGTTTCCTTCGCGGGTGCGCTCACCCACGCCACCGAATACAGATACGCCGCCGTGCTCTTTAGCGATGTTGTTAATCAGCTCTTGAATTAGCACGGTCTTGCCAACACCGGCCCCACCGAACAGGCCGACCTTACCGCCTCGGCGATAGGGTGCAAGGAGGTCGATGACCTTAATGCCAGTCTCAAATACAGCAGGCTTGGTTTCCAGTTCGGTCAGCTTTGGCGCGTCGCGGTGAATCGGAGAGGTTTCTTCAGCGTTGACGGGTCCCTTTTCGTCAACCGGCTCGCCCAACACGTTGAAGATTCGGCCCAGCGTGGCCGTTCCAACCGGTACTTTAATTGCCTCGCCGGTATCAGTCACTTCCATGCTGCGGACCATGCCGTCTGTGGAGCTCATGGAAACGGCACGAACTTGGTTGTCTCCTAGCAGCTGCTGAACTTCGCAGGTTACCGAGATCTCTTCACCTGTTGGGTTCTTTCCCGTAACCACAATGGCGTTGTAAATCTGAGGGAGCTTCCCGGAGGGAAAGCGGACATCTACAACGGGACCGATAATCTGAGTAATATAGCCGACGTTTGTCTTTTCTGCTGTACTGACCATGCTTACGCCTACGTTATGACTTGACTTTGAAGGGACTCTAAAAAGTCTTAAAAATTGAATTTGCCAATTCTCAGGTTATCATCGAATGCTACACTCGCCCAAATCTGAACAGAGATCTCATCGCTGATTCACGCCTCAGAAATAATCGACGCGGCCCTAGCGCTACCGCCCTAGCCCAACAAGCCTATAGTTCGAGCCAGATGGGCTAGAATCAAACCCTAGTAGCTAATACGACTTAACTCTTAAAATTCATTCCCCCATGACTGCACCCCGTCGCTACCACATCACCACCTTCGGCTGTCAGATGAACAAAGCCGACTCTGAGCGCATGGCTGGAGTTTTAGAGTCCATGGGCTACGAATTTGAAGCGGCTCCCGAAAAAGCCGACTTGGTGCTCTACAACACCTCCACCATTCGCGACAACTCTGAGCAAAAAGTTTACTCTTATCTGGGTCGTCAGGCTAAGCGTAAGCAGAACGAACCCACCCTGACCTTGGTATTAGCGGGCTGTGTGGCCCAGCAGGAAGGAGAAGCGCTGCTGCGGCGGGTACCTGAGCTAGATTTGGTCATGGGACCGCAGCACGCCAACCGTCTGCAGGACCTGCTAGAGCAGGTAGAAGAGGGTAACCAGGTGGTGGCTACCGAGCCGGTCCACATTATGGAAGACATCACCAAGCCCCGGCGCGACAGCTCCATCAGCGCCTGGGTGAACGTCATTTATGGCTGCAACGAGCGCTGTACCTATTGCGTGGTGCCAGGGGTTAGGGGCGTGGAGCAGTCCCGGACGCCAGAGGCCATCCGCGCCGAAATGGAGGCGCTGGGACAGCAGGGCTATAGGGAGGTGACGCTGCTGGGACAGAACATCGACGCCTACGGTCGGGACCTCCCCGGTTCGACGGCGGAGGGTCGCCACCAGCATACCCTCACCGACCTGCTCTACTTCGTCCACGATGTGCCCGGCATCGATCGCATCCGGTTTGCCACCAGCCACCCCCGCTATTTTACGACGCGGCTTATACAAGCCTGCGCCGAGCTTCCCAAGGTCTGTGAGCATTTCCACATTCCCTTCCAGTCGGGTGATGACGACGTTCTCAAGGCCATGGCGCGGGGCTATACCCATAAACGCTACCGCCGCATTATCGATCAGATTCGCGAGCTGATGCCTGACGCGGCCATTAGCGCTGACGCCATTGTGGGCTTCCCCGGCGAAACCGAGGACCAGTTCCTCAAGACCATGAATTTAGTCGATGATATTGGCTTCGACCTGCTGAACACGGCGGCCTACTCCCCCCGCCCCGGCACCCCCGCCGCCCTATGGGAAAATCAGCTCCCTGAGACGGTCAAAAGCGATCGCCTCCAGCGGCTCAATCGCCTCGTCGAGACTAAGGCCGCAGAGCGATCGCAGCGCTATGCCGGGCGGGTGGAAGAGATTTTGGTGGAGGATGTCAATCCTAAGGACGCCGCCCAAGTGATGGGTCGAACGCGGGGCAACCGGCTGGTGTTTTTCCCTGGCACTTCAGAGCTTCAGGGGCAGCTTGTTGATGTCGAGATTACTGAGGTGAGAGCCTTTAGCCTCACGGGAACGCCCGTCGCCCACCGGCAGCTAGCGATCCTCTAGCGAGAACACCCTGTTGCCTTGATTGCGCCTGATGGGAATGCTATCGGCGTAGAGACAATAGCTGGTAACGAGGCCAATGACTAGGACATACAGGGAGCGCATCAACCGACCTGCTAAACGGCAGTGGTGGGGTGGCTGCGGCATGGGACATCGCCGACTAAGGCCACCGTTGCCCTATCGGGATGCAGGGCTAACTTTAGTGGAATGCCTTGTCGCGCTAACTACTGTGACCTTGACCGGGGCCTTGGTAGGACCACCATTGCTTATCGCCAGCGCGACACAACTCCAGACCCGGCGCATCCAGCAGGCCCAGCACCTTGCCCAGGCAGAAGTTGATCGGGTCTGGACTGCGGTGCAGCAGGCGAGCGATGGGTCTGAGGGCGTTAATTTGCCACCTGTTAGCCACAACGGCGGGGCAGATCAATCCCCGCCCCAGGCGATCGCCGCCATACGCTCTTCCTACAACCACTGCCACAGCGATAATGCTGTCACCCAACCAAATCAGGGCATTGGCATTGACCTAGATGGCGATGCGGCCTGTAGTCCGGAATTCGTGCTGCAGTCATTTCGCACCCGCCCGTCCCCAACGTCTCCGCAGATGCCATTGGCCTCAGGTGCACCGGTTGACGTCGTGGTTCGCGTCTACGCGGCACCAAAGGGATCTGCGCCTCACGAGCTACAATCTGATCTCGCACCCATTCAGCTGACTCAAGCAATCGATAGCCGACGTCCACTGGCTGTGGTGATGACAACGGTTGTCCCACAGCATCCGACAGCGCTGCTGTGCTATCACAATCAGCCCTGTTTGCCATGATCGCTAGAGTGCCCTGGGCTATCGCCATCCCCATATGCTGTACCTCTTGTGACGCCGTAATTCCAGTCGCCGCCCAGCCATGCTAGCCCGCCTTTGGTATCGCTTCAGGGCTACTACGCCACAGCAATCCCAATCTGGCTTTACCCTCACCGAGCTACTGGTGGTCATGCTGCTGGCGGGGGGCATCGTGTCTGGAGCGCTACACCTCGCCAGCAGCCTACTGCGGGCAAACCAGCAAGACATGACCCGTACTCAGGTACAGCGGGATCTACAGCGATCGCTCAACTATATTGCTGAGGATCTACAGCATGCCCTATACGTTTATGACGGCAGCTGCCTCGGGCCAGGACAAGGAACCGTAGGTCTCGGCGGCTGCCCGGGCCTGAGCAACCATCTCCCGACAAGCCTAGTGCCAGAGCGCGATCGCTATCCAGTGTTGGCTTTCTGGCGGCTATCGCCACTACCCTCGTCGCTGCAGCAGCACTGTCGTCAGGGACGACTGCCTACCTCGGCATGCCAATCACAGCACACCTATACCCTTGTGGTTTACGTCATCAGCGCCCTTGATGACAACGGAATCTGGCAAGGGGATTCTCGACTCCAGCGCTACAGGCTGAACAAGTTTCGTCAGAGTGGCGATGAGGCGTTGGGCTATGTCGATCCCAGCAGGTTCAACAATCAGTTTCAGTCCTGGCCTTGGTATCATCGTTCCGGCAGCGCTGCCCCAGTTAATCAGCAGCAGGGCCGACCACCGCTTCGCGGTAATGCTCCAGTACCTCTCGTGGATTTTATCGACTTCTCAGTGCAGCTGCCAAGGCAAGCAATGGCCTGCCCAAAAGACTATAGACCGACAGCTGCAGCAGCAGTATTGGCCCATGTGGATAGCGTCTTCGGCTGCATCAGTGACACGCCCAACCAGCAGCGGGTGATAGTGAGGATACGGGGACGACTGCCGACGGCTAGTCATTCTAGTCAGTCGACAAGTTTACCCTTCCTGCAAACTGAGGTATTCACCCGTTCCCGGCTTCAGTATTTGCCGACAGATTAAGAATTGGGGTTGAGCGGGTCCATGGGGGCTTGAATACAGGCTTCCAGAGACTCAATGCTGCTCTTACCAACCGTCCCTGTAGGTATAGGGGC
>JBARYO010000936.1:0-4357 GCA_049647905.1 Elainellaceae cyanobacterium
GCACCACAATGTCCAAGTCGTGATTGAGCAAAAACCCCATGTCCAGATCCCAGTCACGGTCTTTGTACAGCTCTCCATGGACAACCGCAGCAAAGTGGCCTAGGGCTTTGGATTTTATATGCTTAGGCACGGTCTTACCCATGAGCGAAATCAGCGCTAGCGCTTCTTCCAAATTTCCAACGGTTTGCCGCAGGGAGAGAAAAGGATAGGCAGGTAAAGCTTTCAACACAACATCGTCGTTTTGAAACTCACCTTTCTGTTCAATTTGTACGAGCCGTGACTCTACCGCTCGAAGGCGAGCGGCCTCTGCCTGGATGGTTTGCTCAATCTGCGCCTTTTTGAGCGCTAGCATTCCGCGAATTTCGATGGCGGATACTTCTTCCTCTAGCAGGCGCTTTATTTGCTCTAACGAAAATCCCAGATCTTTGAGGGCGAGGATACGGTTGAGCCGGGTAAGCTGCCGCACACTATAGTAGCGATAGCCCGTTTCCGGGTCGGTATGATCAGGTGTGAACAGGTCAATATCGTTGTAATAGCGAAGCAGCGTTGCTGGCACCTGCGCAATCTTTGAAAATTCACCGATGCGAAACATCCTTGCCCCTTCTTATCTGGCTGTTCGCAGTCTAATCCTTCGAGTTACTTGAAGGTCAAGAGGGGAGCATCTGATTAATAATGGCGGCGGTCTGTTTACCAGCAGCAGCGGCGTAAACGATGGTCTCGCCGTTGTCTTCAGCGATCGCCAGCGCGGCAGTTTCGGCGGCGACTAAGGTTTGCTTGGAGGTGGCGATATCTCAGTGAAGGATGAGTAGTATGATCAAGGTCTGAAATCAACACCTTTGGAATTCTATGCCTGAGACCACCACCACAGAGTCTGGCCTACAGTACATTGATTTAGCAGAAGGCACCGGGGCTAGCCCCCAGCCCGGCCAAACCGTTGTCGTTCACTACACCGGGACCTTGGAGGACGACACCAAATTTGACAGCTCTCGCGATCGCAACAGTCCTTTTTCGTTCCGTTTCGGCGTGGGACAGGTGATTAAAGGCTGGGATGAAGGCCTCGCAACGATGAAAGTGGGTGGTCGGCGGCTGCTAACGATTCCACCGGATTTAGGCTACGGGGCAGCAGGCGCTGGGGGCGTTATTCCTCCCAATGCAACGCTGAAGTTTGACGTTGAACTGCTGGAAATCACAGGATAGGATTGTGCGGCATTGCGCCGTCATCCCCTACTTATACTGAATCCTCGGATCTAAAAACGCATAGGAAATATCCACCAGCAAATTCACCAGCACAAACACCACCGCCACAAACACCACCCCCCCCTGCACCACCGGATAATCCCGCAGCAAAATCCCCTCATAGATCCACTTGCCAATCCCCGGCCAGGAGAAAATCGTCTCCGTGAGGATTGCCCCGCCCAGCAGCGTGCCAAACTCCAGCCCCACCACCGTAATGACCGGCAGCATCGCGTTCTTCAGCGCATGCTTTGCCACCACCCAAAACTCCTTCACTCCCTTGGCCCGCGCCGTGCGAATGTAGTCCTGCGACAGCACCTCTAGCATGGCGCTGCGGGTAATGCGGGCGATGATGGCCAGGGGAATAGTGCTGAGGGTGACAGCGGGCAGCACCAGGTGAGACAAAATGTTTCTCAGGGCGCTGAAGTTGCCTTGAATCAGGGCGTCGAAGATGAAAAAGCCCGTAATGGGGTCGAAGTCGTAGGCCGCGTCGATGCCAATGCGACCGCTGGGGGGCAGCCACTGCAAGTTCACCGCAAATAGGTAAATTAGCAGCAGCCCTAACCAATACACCGGCATCGATACCCCCAACAACGAGCCCGTCATGGCCGCGTTATCAACAAGGCTATTCTTACGCACCGCCGCCATCACCCCAGCGGGGATGCCCAGCAGCAGGGCAATCAACATCGCCACCACCGACAGCTCAAAGGTGGCGGGCCAGCGGAGGCGAATCTCTTGGGCGATCGCCTCCCCGGTAAAGATGCTGGTGCCCAGGTCTAGCTGCAGCAAGCTGCCCAGAAAAGAGAGATACTGCAGCGGCAGCGGCTCGTTCAATCCCATGCGCTCCCGCAGGGCTTCCACCTGGTCGGGGGTAGCGCGATCGCCCAGCATGGTGATGGCGGGGTCTCCCGGTATCAGGTGCAAAAAGGCAAACACCAGCAGGGAGATCCCCAGCAGCACGGGCACCAGCTGCAGCAAGCGCCCGATGATGTAGCGGCCCATTACGACTTCTCGACGGTGGTGAAGGCCTCAGAGCCTAACGGACTTGGCTCCCAGCCGCTAACGCTAGCTTTCTGGGCCAGCAGGGGCTGGGAATGGACGATGGGGATGCGTAGGGCTTTGTCAAACAGCATCTCATCCACCTCTTTGTAGATGTCTTCCCGCTCGCCCTGTTCGCTGGCGACGCGGGCCTGGTTCAGCAGGTCAAACATCTCCGGGTCTTCGTAGTTGCCCAAGTCTTGGGTGGCACCGGGGCCAAAGTGGGCGTATAGGAAGTTGTCTGGGTCACCATAGTCGCCGGTCCAGCCCAGCATGAAGGACTGGAATCCGGGGGGCTGGTTGCGGTCTTCTAGGTACGCGCCCCAGTCCTTGGTTTGCAGGTTGACCGTGACGCCGATTTGGCTTAGCTCAGCAGCGAATGCTTCCGCGATGGGCTTGGGGTTGGGGAAGTAGGGGCGGCTGACGGGCATATACCACAGGTCCATCTCAAAGCCGTCGGGGTAGCCCGCGTCGGCGAGGGCCTGCTGGGCCGCTTCCGGGTCATAGTCGTAGTCGTCAATGTCGGCCCGGTATTCGTCTAGGGAGGGGGGGGCGAAGTGGCCATCGGTGACCCCCAGCTCGCCCCAAAAAGCCTCTACAATGGCAGGCTTGTTGATGGCCTGGGCGATCGCCTGCCGCACCTCTGGGGTCGCCAGCGGCTCATAGGAGGGGTTGAGGGCCAGGTAACCCACGTTGAACGACGGGCGGAACACCGCCTCTAGGGTGTCGTCGCCCTCAATTTCGGGCAATTGGTCGGGGGTGAGGTCGGCGGTAAAGTCTAGGCCACCGGCGCGCAGCTGGGCCAGTCGGGCGGCGGGGTCTTCGACAAAGCTAATCACGAGCTGGTCGGCCTTGGGCAGTCCGTCTTGCCAATAGTCTTCGTTTTTGGTGTAGGTGATGCGATCGCCCGAGATCCATTCTTCAAACACGAAAGGTCCGGTGCCGATGGCCGCACCGGACGGGGTGCCGTAGCTGGCCCCGGCCTCTTGAATGGCGGTGGGGCTGGCCATGCCAAAGTAGCCGGAGGAGATGGCGGCGGGGAAGGCGGCAAAGGGCTCGGCTAGGCCAAACTCGACGGTGTAGTCGTCTACGGCTTCAATGCTAGCGACGGTAGAGGCCTCATCGCCCTTAAAGCCGCCAAACAGGTAGGTCCAAATTTCGTAGAGGGCACCTTCTTCGCGGTAGCCAAACTCAAATTCGGGGTCCCACCAGCGGTTGAAGTTAAACACCACCGCTTCGGCGTTAAAGTCGGTGCCGTCGTGGAAGGTGATGCCCTCCTGCAGGTTGAAGGTCCAGGTAAGGCTATCGTCGGAGGCGCTCCAGTCGGTGGCGAGGCTAGAAATCAACTCGGTGCTTCCGGGTTCTGTATCAATCAGGCGATCGTAGATTTGGTATTGGGCAATCAGGGAGTTGCCGTCGGTGATATTCCCCGGCGTGAGGGACACAGGCTGCCCCCCTGCGCCGTAAACCAGCGCCCCGGTGTCTGAAGTGGTTTCTTCAGTAGGGGCACCAGCATCGCCAGTATCAGCGGTCTCTGGACCGCCGCAGCCCGCCATGACGGCGATCGCCAATGCTGCAATGGCCAGAATTATAAATCGGAAGCGCCCTAAGCGTCGCATAGCTGTCGTCCTCGTGAAGCGGTGTGACCCAGTTTATCGGGTCTGGTGTGGTGGTGGAGCTTAGCTTACACAGGATGTAACGGTTGAGGATGAGTAGTGGGCTACATAGATGACGGAAAGGGGGCAGGAGTCGCCATCTCTAAATCGCTGCTCACTACTGACTCGCATCCGCCTAGCTTCGCTAAAGTAGACGTATAGCCAGATCCCCTAAGTGTAACCATGAGCCAAGCGATCGCCCGCATCCATTGGACTCCTGTTGAGGCTTTCTTTGTATAGGCTCTTGTTCATTATTGTGATGAGCCAGTCTACCTAGTCCCACCAATTCCCATGCCACACTTTCCCAAACAAATTCAAGCCCTGCCCCCATTCGGTGGCCCCTTCGACGCCTTCAAGCTGGCGGCAGAGGGCTGCGACGTCCTGTTTGCCTCCTATCCCGCCGGAACCACCATCGAGCCCCATACCCACGA
>JBARYO010000937.1:0-6806 GCA_049647905.1 Elainellaceae cyanobacterium
CTCCTCTACATGCCAATGACCCTCTTCAGCCCCAGAGGACCCCATGACAAAATTCCCCGCTGGGATAGACATCATGGTTAGCACAACCCCCTGACCCAACTCTGCCCTACAGCAGTCTGCCGTTTGCGATCGCCGCCTAATGGTCAGGGCTCGTGCCCCAAAGCCCAAAAAGCCAGAGCGACTCAGGTGAACCATGGCTGTGATAAACGTTGAGGGTTGAAGCGCTGTGCTGCGTATCGAAGACTGAGACTGAGCCAAGGGGGCGGGGCTAGAATCGTAATGCTGCTCCACCTGCCGGTAAATGGCAGCGGCATCTTGATCTGTCACCCCCAACATCAGTTGAAAGCGAACTAGCTCCTGCTGTGTGCGCTCGTCCAAAGGCCGAGTCTGTTCTAGCGCCGCCTGCACCGCTTGCCGATAGGTCTGACACTTTTCCTGGTGACTGCGCTGCGGCGGTAGAATCGTCGCTTCAATTGCATCCGCCTCCACCGCTGACAGCCCTAAGCTATCCCGCAGCTCATTCAACACAAAGCGTCCCACGCCCGAAATTGGTCCCTGGGTGCTTAATCTCTCGACATCCTGACGGTAGCGGCGCTTAGGGTTCCCAATCGGTGCCCTCGCGATGTGGATCTGAAAGCCCTGGTCGAAGGCATAGATTTTGGGCTGCATCGCCGATGATGCCTCCTGCAGCTTGCGGCAGGCATAGTCGTGAAGCTCATCGATAGCTGTGTACCCGTCGGCGTCAGTATCAGCGTCCCCCGTTTCTATGCCTTGAACGATGCAATGGGTATAGATAGAGAGGTCGGTCCCATTTTGCTCGAAGGCATATTGCGTCGATGATGACGATGTGAGCACGACGCGCCCTTGCCCCCCAAGCTCCGATCGCAGGTCTATTCTCCCGTCGTCTTTGGCCGTCATCCCCTCGGCAAATGCGCCGCTAAAGCAGCAGTCTAGGATCACGACCTGTCGCCTGCTGCGGCTTTCTCCCATTTGATCTTGAACAAAGCTAGCGGGAACAGCAGTGGATTTAACTAGCGTTCCCTTTTCTGTTTTACGGGTCAGGCGGGTGGCAAAGTAAAGCCGGTTGCGATCGTCTCTGAGCCCGTGCCCTGAGAAGAACAGCAGCGCTAGGTCGTCTTTTTGGGAGAGGCAAAACAGATCCTCAACAGCTTCTCGCAGGGTTTGAGGATCTGGGTTGAGCAATGTGCTGACCTGATCGAAATGGCCGAGCTTTGGGTCTCGCAGCACACGGGCTAGGGCGTCTACGTCGTTTAGAGGTGCTTTGAGGGGGGTGAGGCCCTGGCCGTACTCGCTCCCGCCGATCAGTAGGGCACGTGTTTTAGGCATGGTTCACCTCCTGGCTGGATCGGTGGAACGAACCACTTAAATGAAGTCTACTTAGTAATTTTGAGCACATCATGTTGCGTGTCTTGTCGCAAATAAAGTCGTAGGGACGATCTGCGGTGGCAATCCCTAGGGCACTCTACTTCGAGGATTCTGGTCAGCAGAATTCCCTTGCCAAACTGCATCACCCCTTCAAGTCTCGAAAAAGCTTTGTCTGGTTTTACACAGCCTTGTCCACCGCTACGATCATGTCGGGAATGATAGAACACTGCTGTTAGCAGCAACAGTAAGAGACTGCACGTCAACTCTGCACCCTGAGACAAAAAGAAACGACATGGCTGATTCCACCGTAATGATCACCCTTGGCCTTACCGATCCAGACTTGGAAGATGACGTCCGAGATCAACAGACCCAGCATCTTGTCCATGACCTGCAAGATATGGAGATTGACTCCGCCTGCCGCGTTGTTGACCCCGATCCGCCCGAGGGCAACAAAGCTCTGGGTGGCTTCATTGTCGGACTACTGACTGCCGAGGTCAGCCTGGAAAACATTCAGTATGTGTTTAAATTTTTAGGCGATCGCCTCTCGGGTAAAGCGATAGAGCTAGAGGTGGAAGCAAACGGCAAGAAACTGAAGGTGACGGCCAACAGTCAAACAGAACTAGCGGCAGCTATTGAGGCAGCGCAGCAATTCGTAGCGGCGTAGTTGCGCGATCGCGACTGGGCACAGCATTGAATTGACATCCCCTTAGAATCGCCCGCTGATCTGAGTTGGCGCACAATAGGCGTCAGTGCAGCGCCAGAGCTGGTCGATGCGCTTGGCGGGCAGCGTCAAGTACAGCACGTCCTTGTCCCGCAGTACCGTATCCAGCAGCTCCCAACCGTGAACCCCGCGATGGGATGATTTGATATACAAGGGTACGATATCCGCATGGGCAGCAATGGCCTTCACCGACTGGTTGCAGAAAGGGTGGTTGGGTGTAATTAGGGTTGCAATGGCTATCCAGAGAGTATCGGCAGTGACGCCATTGCCCAAGATTCGTCCCCCCAAGGCCGCCGCAGCAAAGGAGGGGGCCGCCAACTCCGTAGGGCTGAGGATCGCGTCGAAGTCAAATACCTGCTGGGACAGCGCGGCAAATTTAGAGTCTTGGGTGCGGACAATGACTGGCAAACGGGGGGAGCTGGCTTTAGCGCTGAGTGCAATCTCCAGGTTGGCCACATCGTCGCTGGTGACGGCTAGCAGCGCCGCAGCGCGATCGGCTTTGGCTTCCTGCAGGCTGGCGGCTAAGCTAGCATCGCCCCGGATCACCGGCACTTTTAGCGCCTGCACCATGGGCAAGAAGCGGTTGTCGGCATCGGGCTCTAGAACCACGACCTCCTGACCGTTCTCCAGCAGCTCGGTCACCACCTGCATCCCCACGCCCCCCAAACCGCACACAATATAGTGGTGGGACCGGGGCATGCGCCCGAGGTTCAGCACCTTTTGAAACCGCGTGCCCAATACCAAGTCGTTGAGGAGGGCGTAGCACACGCCGATGACCCCTGTGCCAAACAGCATCATGGTGACCGTAAAGAGCTTGATGATGGGGTCAGCCTGTTCTGCCACCTGCTCGTTTCCACCAGCTCCCGTAATCATCCCCACCGAGAAGTACAGCGCATCCACAATGGAGAGGTTGAGCCGCACCGAAACGTAGGTCATTGTCGCCAGCAGAATTGTCAGCCCCAAGACAGCGATCGCCATCAGGGTGGGGCGGACCGACTGCAGCCGATGTAGGTTGACCCAGCGGCGCAGACGATACCACAAACTCTGTTTGGCAGTGCGCCGCTGGGGCTGGGAGGCAATGATGAGGCGATCGCCCTGCTCTAGGTAACGCCCTTGCAGCACCGCTGACACCAGATCTAGGTCTTCCGCTGCTGGCAGGTAGTAGATCAGCATGCGGCGATGGTTATCCCACAAATCGCTGAGGGAACGGCCCAGCCAGGGATGGTGCTCGTCGATAAATTCTTCGTGGATGGGCCAGGTCTGGTCGGTGAGGCGCAGATGGCCGATGGCCCGGTTGCCCAAGGCCGCGAAGGCGAAGATGGGGGCGGAGATGGAGGCCACGCTCATGGAGACGTGGTCCG
Organism: Elainellaceae cyanobacterium; assembly: GCA_049647905.1. GTDB lineage: Bacteria > Cyanobacteriota > Cyanobacteriia > CAKZMO01 > CAKZMO01 > JBCCAG01. The sequence continues at coordinate 3,469 of JBARYO010000937.1, forward strand.
GTAGGGTCTGGTCGAGGCGATCGCCCAAGTTAGCGTTGAACAGCCGGTTGACGATGCGGATTTTGGGATTCAGCACCCGTGCCTGGGTCAAGATGGCCAGGTTGAGGGCGTCATCGTTGGTGGACAGGACCAGCGTTTCAGCCTCCCGTACTCCCGCCATCAGCAGCAAGTCGGCAGAGCGCAGGTTACCCACAATCACCTCGCGGGGGTCGTCTAGGGGCAGCTGAACTGCTGTGGAGCTGAGGCCAACGACGGGTACGCCCTGCTGCTTGAGCAGGGAAAAAATGCTGTATCCTGTACGGCCAAGGCCACAGACGATGACTCGCGCCATAGGGTTTCGCGACGATGGGGTATCGCCATGAAAGGTCACGCTTAATCTAACTTAGTTTTTGATTATGGCGTCTTCGCCACAGCTTAATTTTTGATTATGGCGTCTTCGCCATAATCGCGTGGTAGTAAAAAGAACACTAACCCTCAAAGCGATCGCCCCATCTCTAGCGTCGTCTTGTCTTACTCACCATTTTGCGGGAGAAGCGAAGGTTGAGGTGCTCCTGCTCGGTCCACTCCTGCAAGATGCGGAAAAAAGCCTGCCGGTCTTCCGCCTGTAGCACCGCCGTCTGGTCAGCGGTCTCGAGCACGTAGGGGTAGCCTCCGCCAATACTCACCTCACCCCGCACCCAGTCCAACACCCGATTCGTGAGACCCGCTTCATGGACCCAAAGGGGCATTTCCAGACGGGCCGGATACCCTTCGCGAGTTGTCTTCAAGTAAGTAAACGCCACTTGGTCATGCTGGTCGCCATAGGCCTGCAGAATCCCCGATCGCAGACATTGCATCAGCGCTGAGCGATCGCCCCAGCTCATATACTTGTGCAGCAGCTGAGCGTCGTGGATAGCGCGACAGGGGGGGAGGTCATACTGGTGCTGTAGCATCACCGTTAAATCGCGGGCGTAGGTGGTATCGATGTAGCCCACCAGCGGCACCCGGCAGGACTGGCTGGCCTCTAGCAGAGCCACGAAGCAATCCACGTATCCCTTCTGTAGAGCGCTGTCAAACATGCGGGCAAAGGTGCCGACTAAAGACCCATCAAAGAACACTAGGCAATCTTGGCGATCGGCATGGTCTTTAATGTATTGAATCAGCCGCTGCACCTCCATCTCAAAGCGGCGGAAGTTGACCCGACGATCGGCGGGCTCGCCGCTGCTGCTGACGTCCAGATCACCAGGGGTCATCACATCTAGGTCGATATCTTTCTCATAGCCGCCGCTGGGCAGGTGGGGGTTTTCGAACCAGCCGATTTGCACCAGCGCTACCGGAATTGATAAATCTTTGCCGGGGTAAATCTGGGAACCGTCCACTGCAAAGGTACGAATGCCCGTGAGGCGATCGCGCACCCAGTTCAGACTTTGCGCCCGGCTCGTCCAGGCCAACTTTGCTGCGATGACGCCGTGGTCTGCGTCGGCTACTGACTCTAAGGGAACTGCCCCGTAGTCCTCTGGGTCATCTATGGGCTGAAAGGCATCCAGCGACTCCTGAGCTAGGTCTCCCAGCGCGGCCCGGTACTTTTGCAAATACCCTAGCGTCTTCTTGTCAAATGCCGTAAAGTCATCGCGCTTTGCTTTGAGAATTTCGTGGATCCGCAGCGGTTTCAGAGGCATGTCGAGTAGTACAAAACAACGGCATCACTACATTTTATAGGGCGGACATCTATCTAAGGCGAGTTATTTTAGACAATGTTCCAAATTGCGGTGATGATAGGGCAACGATGGCGGGATAGCAGGGGCACAGCACGCTATGCGCTTTAAAATGTATCTACTCCACAAAGGTATCGTTATGTTAAAGATAGTGTCATTCCAGATACATCCAGCGCCTCAAATCCAGTCCACGCCGAGTGTCTGTGATACGATGCATCCCGTAAGTAACTAGGCATTTGGGAGAAAAGCGTTGGTACTACGGGTTGCTGTTGTAGGGTCAGGACCAGCGGGCTCATCCGCTGCTGAGGTTCTTGCTAAAGCAGGTATCGAGACTTATTTATTCGAGCGGAAGCTAGACAACGCCAAGCCCTGCGGCGGCGCGATTCCGCTCTGCATGGTAGATGAATTTGATCTGCCGCCAGAAATTATTGACCGGCGCGTCACCAAGATGGAGATGATCTCCCCATCCAACCAGGTGGCAGATATCCGCATCCGCAATGAGGGTGAGTACATCGGGATGTGCCGCCGCGAAGTCCTTGATGGGTTTCTGCGCGATCGCGCGGAGCGTTTGGGGGCAAAGCTAATCAACGGCACCGTACACAAGCTAGAGCTTCCTGACACTAGTGATGCACCCTACATCCTGCATTACACCGACCATTCCCAGGGCAAAGGGGAAGAGGCGATCCGCACCCTCAAAGCTGACCTTGTGATTGGCGCAGACGGTGCCAACTCCCGCGTTGCTCGCGCTATCGACGCTGGAGACTACAACTACGCGATCGCCTTCCAAGAGCGTATCCGGTTGCCTGAAGATAAGATGGCTCGCTACGAGAACCTCGCTGAGATGTATGTGGGCGACGACGTCTCCACCGACTTCTACGGTTGGGTCTTCCCTAAGTATGACCATGTGGCCGTAGGTACCGGCACAATGCGAGCTCATCAGGCCAGCATCAAGCATTTGCAGGTAGGCCTACGCAAGCGAGCCGCTGACAAGCTGCAGGGCGGCAAGGTGATTAAGGTAGAAGCGCATCCTATCCCCGAGCATCCTCGCCCTCGCCGCGTGGTTGGTCGCGTTGCCCTTGTGGGAGATGCTGCTGGTACTGTGACTAAATCTTCCGGCGAAGGCATTTACTTTGCTGCGAAGTCGGCCCGCATGTGCGCCGAGATGATTGTCGAGCGCTCCAACGCTGGCCAGCAGATTCCCTCGGAAGCCGATCTGAAAGCCTATATCAAGAAATGGGATAAAGAGTACGGCATGACCTATTTGGTCCTAGACGTACTGCAGCGAGTCTTTTACCGCTCAGATGCGACCCGCGAGGCGTTTGTAGAGATGTGTAGCGATTTGGACGTGCAGAAGGCAACGTTTGACAGCTACCTCTACAAAACTGTAGTGCCCATGAATCCGCTGAAGCAGCTGAAGATCACAGCGAAAACTGTGGGTAGCTTGTTGCGCGGCAGCGCCCTAGCGCCCTAGCAGCAACGCCAAATTAAAAATTGGGGTTGTCGTGGACTGGGTTGTGCCTTAACCCAATGCTAGCAAGAGTTTTGTTGGATTTTTCTACCTCAACCTCAACCTGCAAATTATAGGTGCGACGCTCTAGCTAGTCCCCGAAGTCAAAATTCCCTCTCTAGCGCAGTGTAGAGAGG
>JBARYO010000938.1:0-2846 GCA_049647905.1 Elainellaceae cyanobacterium
GTTCAGGTCTTCGATGCACACCACACTATTTTGCCGCACCAGTCGGGTAGACAGCTTATGCAGGAAGTCCTTACGGATGTCTCGCAGCTTAGTTTTGAGTTTGGCTATTTGCAGCCGGGTGCGCTCCCGTCGCTTCGACCCCTTGACCCGCCTAGAGAACTGGCGCTGCTCACGACGAATCTTGCGATTGAGCCGGTCGTATCCAGGTGACGGAGCAGGATCGCCATGACTGAGTACCGCAAACGTCTTGATGCCCAAATCTACACCCACGCTTTGATTTTCGGCAGGAATGCAGATAGGCTGGATCTCGACTACGAAGCTCAGAAGGTAGCGCCCAGCGCAATCCTTGATAACGGTTACAGAAAACGGCTCAGACGGGAGCGGCCTAGACCAGCGCACTTTAAGGTTGCCAATCTTAGCCAAGTAGACCTTATTGCCCTTGAGCGAGAAGCCGCCTTGTCGGAACCGCGCCGACTGGCGGTTGTCCTTGCGCTTAAACCGGGGCGGGTTCACCTTCGGTCCCTGACGCTTGCTCTTTAGCGAGTCGAATAAATTCTTGAACGCCACGCCTAAATCGGCGATGGACTGCTGCAAAGGAATGTTTGACACCTCGCTCAGCCACTCGCGCTCAGTCGTACTCTTGGCCTGCGTGATACAGATCTTCTGAAGGTCGCCGTTCTTGGGTAGCGAATCCGACTGTTTGCACAGCGCTAGCGCATCGTTCCACACAACACGGCAGCAGCCGAACAACTTGGCTAAGCCGATCTGCTGACCCGGCGTTGGATAGATACGATACTGATAGCGACGCTTCATGAGTACTATTGTCCTACAAAAGCCGTCCTAAAGGTATGCGAGGCTGGATTCCCCACACCTGCGATCGCCTCAAAGGCTACCTGCTAGTCGTCGGCGAAACCGACGATGACGCCGCCCGTGAAGCCCTGCGGACCTGCCGCCGCTACGCCTGGAAATAGAGACCGCTACGATACGGGTACTTGTCCTAGCCCATGCGCCCCAACGCAGCCCACCGACCCAAAATTCCTCAATCTTTCGTAAAAGGCGATCGCCCTTTGCAGAAGCCGAACCCCTAGCTTGACCATCACAACACTGCAGGATACTAACGCGGTCCAACGCCCCCTTTCTGCTATCGTTGGGGACGAGCAATTTTAGCCCTCTGCCCGTATTCAGCTATCTGCAAAATCGTCGTTTCCTCGGACAGGACGAATCTACTATGGTCAGCCCCCAATCCTTCAAGCCAGCAGCATTGCTCCTCAGCGGCCTACTCCTCGTAAGCTGTGGTCCCCCACCGCCACCGCCAGAACCATTCGTTGAAAGTGAAGCCTGCGCCCCTGAAGTCACCGTGGTCGAAGTTGGCATTAGTTCCTCCGAGTCAGAAGATAGCCTAAAGCAGCAGTGGGAGCCCTTGCTAAGCGCCATGACCGACAGCCTTGGTCGTCCCGTCACGGGGTTCTACGCCGCAGACTACACTGACGAGATTGAGGCCATGAAAAGCGACAAAATTCAGCTCGCTTGGCTCAGTGGCGAGGCCTATGTTGAAGCCGCAAAGGACTCCGGGGCGGAAGCCTTTGCCACAGTCATCAACGCCGATGGGACCCAAGGGAGGCACTCCTACTTGATTGCCCACCGCGACAATCCACTTCTAGAAGACATTGACGTCACAGCAGGCAATGGCGACCAGTATGTAGTCCAAAATTCCCGCAACCTAACCTTTGCCTTCAGTGACGCCAGCTCAGCTTTTGGATACCAGGTGCCGATGCTTTACGTTTTTTCCCAAAACGATGTTGACCCCAATCAAGCCTTTCGGAAGCTAGTCTTTGTGGGAAGCGACGAAGCAACGGCCCGAGCGATCGCCAATCAGGAGGTAGATGTGGCCGCCACCACCAGCGAGACCCTGGCGCAGATCGAGGCATCGGCCCCAGACCTCCGCGAGAACATCCAAATTATCTGGACGTCGCCCACCATCCCAACAGAGTCACTGGCCTACCGCAATGATTTGCCAGATTGCCTGCAGCAAGAGATCCAGACCTTCTTTTACGACTACCAAGACAGCGGCGTCTTAGACCCTCTGGGCTGGTCCGGTTTTGTGCCCGCTACTGATCAAGACTGGAACCCCATTCGTAAGCTCAATATCGCCGACCAGATTCTCGACATCCAAAACGACGAGAGCCTATCCAACACCGCTAAGCAGCAGGAAATCGAGTCGCTGAAGCAGCAGCTTGAGGCCCTCTAATCTGAGGCGATCGCCTCAGCCGGTCTATCGCTCACCTTCGTAATCAAAACCCCACCCAAAATCATGGCAAAGGTGAGCAAATTGAGTAGGCTCAGACCCTCTGAAAAGATGACGTAGGCGAAAACAGCCGTCAAGATAGATTCCAGCAGTAAAAACACGTTGACAAACGTCGACGAGAAATACTTCAGGCTATAAATCACTAGCCCATGGCCCAAGGCTTCGCAAATTGCGGCCAACCCAACAACGGCAACCCAGCTCGCTAAGGACGTGGGCAGAATCGGATCCCCCGCTAGCAGCACCACGGGAAGCATGACCACCGCTCCGATTAAGCAGCGCCAAAACAAGATGCTTTGCGCGCCCAAAGTCTGTCGCAGCTGCTCAATAATGAGGAAGCTCGCCGCATAAAAAACGGATGATAGCAGTGCAGCGGCGTCTCCCAAGAGTGGTGTGCCGTCACCCAGCCCCAATGTCGATAGGCTACCTGCCGACATATCGCTCAAGCTCAAGGTCAGCGCGCCCGTCAATGCGATCGCCATCCCAGCAATAAATTTATAGTTGAAGCGCTGCTTCAAAATTAGCCAAGCCCCCAGCATAGTGA
>JBARYO010000939.1:0-5932 GCA_049647905.1 Elainellaceae cyanobacterium
ATGGTAGCCATCACCAACAGGAAGACGTCTCCAGCAATATACAGTAACCCCACAGGACCGGCATAGGGTTCTAGAGACGAGTTTAACTCAGTGACCCAGTCCGGAGCGGACGGAGGAGGGGTATCTCTGGCAGACGTATCCTCAGTGACCGATTGGGGTTGCGGCGTGACATCTGCTGCTGCCGGTTGGGGGGCAGGTGCTGTGGGCGGAGTTGGCGCGGCTTCGGTTGGGGCAGCCTCGGTTGGGGTGGTGGTGGGTGGCGCTTGAGCGAGCCAGACAGCCCTAGATGTGGGCGGCTCCAGCGCGATCGCTGCCGGCAGCAGCACCCGAGAGACCTGCACCTGCGGCTCTATCGATGGGGGTAGACCGCTGCTGTTGTCGGCTCCACCGTAAGAGACAAAGTAGGCCAGGGCAATGCCCACAACGGCGATCGCTGCCACAATGACGTATTGGATAGCCGTGAGGCTCAGCCGCTTGGACACAACGGCAAGCAACATCCCGATGCCCAAGACCAAGTAGGTCAGCAGATAAAAGAAATCTGCTGGGGATACATCTGGCGATAAGTTCCACACCAGCTCCCACCAGCCCAAGATGAGATTACCGGCAAAATAGGACAACATACCGATAGCAAACAAAAGCCATACGCCCCGTCCGCTAACGATTTGGGAGCTGCCCCAGTTGCGCAAGCACAGCAGCGCAGCCCCCAGAAACGCCAAATTCTCAAGGGCATAGGTGGCGACACCATACCATTGGGGCCGAGGCTCAATGGGGCTTCCTAGCAGAAAGACAACTAGCGACACCACTCCCCAAAGTACAGAGAGTATCACTACCGTCTGTACGGAGATTAACGACTTGGACTGACGGGCGTTATCATTCATCACTCATCTCTTTTTAAAGTTAACCATCACACTGCGCTGACCATCACACCATGGCCAATTGAGACTCAGCCGACGTGCCAAACGTCTGCTGCTGGTGATTGTTTGAGCCAAGTCATAAACAGTCCTCGGTCTTGACTTGGCATGTCCTCTAGGGCGTCCATCACGCGCTGAGTAAAGTTTGCGTTGCCAAAGTGCTCTTTCCCTAACCGATGTAGCTCCTGCAGCAGCGTGGTCAAATGGCCTTCTCGCCAAGGGGGGACCTGTAGCGAGGCGAGTGGGTCGATTGTCAACAGCTGGTTGGCGGCATCTGGCGTATCTGCGCCAGGGAACTGCCCCGTCTTGAAAACGCCAATCAGCTCCTGCTCGAAAATGCTCAGCTGGCGATCGCCTAAAAGATCTTCAATATCGATGTAGACGGCCTGGAGCAGGAGTAGGCAAGCCTGAACCAATGCTGTTTTAGCGCCAGTACTGCCGTTGTCATCGCTGTTATCGTCAAGCTGGTCAAGTCTAATCTTGCCCCAAATGCTGTAGCGTTCAGCTTCTTCTAGCAAAACGCAGGCCTTGCCACGGTTGTCAGTTAATTCACGCCAGAGCGCCCGAGCCTCATTGGATTGTGTTGCCCCAAAAATGTTGATGAGCCGGAATGTCTGCCCTTGGTAGTGCAGCACTGGCACTTTCTGGTCCCGCTTGGGGTGCTGAATACTTGAAATCTCTACGTCTTGCCGTTTCAAGATAAACATAGCGGTGACAACTGACTCCTATCGGGGCTAGGGTGGTAGACAACGTGAGGCTACGCACAAAACGTCTTTGCTGCCAGATTTTGCGCAGATAGCCTCCATGACCGCTGAATAAGGGGGAGGGGAGGGCCAGAGGTCGGGGGATCCCGAAATGGCCCTATGTGAGACCAAGCCGTTGCGAAACAGCTGTGGCAACCCAGCAATTGCGGCAATCAAACAATTGCGAGCGTAGCGTCTGCATAGCAGCATGTGACTTTTAAGGATATGCTAATTTAGCCATAGTTAGGTTGGTTTAACAAATTGTTTGGCTTTGCTCCAGTAGCTCAGTGGATAGAGCATCTGCCTTCTAAGCAGTCGGTCGCAGGTTCGAATCCTGCCTGGGGCGTCTTTAGTTTTCCGCTTGCCCCTCTAGCATCCATCACTGTCCATCTACAATGTTTGAACTCCTCGCGGCCCTTTCCATCGCGGCTGCAGCGGGCCTAAGGTTAGGGCTACCGCTTTTGGTTCTCGGCGTCCTGAGCGGCAGCGAACTCTGGAGCGACGTGCCTATCCTCTCGATGTTCAACCCCTCAGTGGTGTTAGGTGCTTTGGTCAGCCTGTCTATTTTAGAGCTAGTGATATCTAAAGACCGCGTGGGTCATCGCATCCTCCAAATCATGGAGCTCGTTCTCAGTCCTGTTGTGGGGGCGATCGCTGGCATTGCCGTAGTGACCTATGCCATGGGTCACTCAGCACTGCTGTTCGCAATCATCGGCGTGGTGAGCGCTTTGGTGGCGTTCGTGCTGCGGCTGGTCCAGCTGGGCTGGTTCTATCGGCTGCGGGGGCTGCCCCTATGGTTTATTCTGACGCAGGATGTGCTGTGCGTTGTGCTGGTTTTTCTTGCCTTTGATGCCCCACGACAGGGGGGCTTGATCGCTCTATTCTTGCTGTGGCTCGCTATTCGTAGCTCAAGCGCATGGCAGCAGCGCCGCCACCAGCAGCCGTCAGCGAATCGAGAGGGCTAGGTTCGCACTACCATCACATCAGCCGCTTTGAGCATGTGATAGGTAATAATCAGCTGGGTCAGGGCGAGGGGATAGCTCTGCAGCGTTTCTCCCGTTGTACCGATGAGCTTGCCCAAGTCTTGGTTGCCCTCTAGGCTGCAAAACTGCCCCAGGTAGGGAATCTCATTGCACAATACCCGCTCCAGCGCCTTGACCTGCTCATCAGTGGCATGGCCATCCACTTCAAGAACATCCACAGGCTTGCCCATATCTCGGTCTAGGCCGAGGCGAATCGCCTCTCCGAGGTGGCTCCCGTTGGGATTGAGAAGATGGGTAAAGTCGGGATGGGGGATGGTTGGCCGCAGGACCAAACGAGCGTTGAGCAATACCTCGTTGAGCGGTTCACCACCGGGGGGATAAAACGTAACGACGACGTCCGCCCATTGGCGCTGGGGTCGAATAAACGCCTCTGAATCTTGCTCACGCTTTTGCATTTGCTCGCGCACTTGCCCTTCGGTGTAGCCCCGCTTACGGGTGTCGCGCTTTATTTTCCAGCCCATGCGCACGTCCTCGGGAGGGGCGAGATAGACCTTGACGTCGTAGGCATCACGCATTCCCCGAGTTGAGTAGCCCAGTAGCCCCTCAACAATGACAAAGCGCCTGGGTTCGATGTACTCAGGCGCATCGAATCCCCCTGTGGTGTGGTTGTAGATGGGTTTGAGGATAGCCTGACCGGTACGCAACAGCGCTAGATGCTGTTGAATGATATCGAGGTAGTTGCAATCAGGATGCAACGCCGAAATCCCCATCTTGGCGCGCTGTTGGCGATCGTAGCGGTGGTAATCATCGGTACAGATGACGGTGACGTTGTCTTCCCCGAGGATCTGGGCAATCCCGCGCGTCAAGGTCGTTTTTCCGGCGGCGCTATCGCCGACAATGCCAAGAATGATCGGGCGGCTTGACATGATCTCTCCTAAGGTTGAATGCTGGCCCCTCAAACGCACAAGGGATACCGACGTCTTTCGGTGAGCCTAAGTGCTCAACCGTTGCATCATTCTAAAGAGAGAGGGGGACGGAACTCAAGCGATTGGTCTGTCCCAGCGGTGACTTCACTGGGACAACTTCAGATGCACTGCATTAGCCTTGGGTCATCGAGGACGCCGCTGCAGTCCAGATAGGGCGATCGCCCCACCCATAGCCACTGCCCCCGTCGCCATCGCTGCCGCCAGAATCACGCCGAAGGGCAGCTGGGGCGACTGGCGACCAAAAAACCTTAGGGAGGCAAGAGCGGGGCCATCAGGCGTCATGATGAACGCATTCTGTACAGATATGACGGCGATCGCGACAACCCAGCAGGCCAGGAGAACCGATAGCAGCAAAACGACAAGGGATTTCATGATTCGCTGGCGCAGGTTTCTGTCAAACAGACTACGAGCACTGATTTGATTGTCGATTCAGGCTGGTACTCCGTTGTTTCCCGGTAATCCCCTGCTTGCTGGGGATACTGTCCCGCGTAGGATGCTGTAGCCGTCCCGGCGTCGCTGCCTAGCATCACGGCCTCAGAGAACCAAGTGCCAAAGGAAATATTTGCCGCAGGCGGGGCATCGAAGCGGACGTATTCTAAAGAGGCATTTGCTTTGTGGTGCGATAGGGTAGCAGTGCCATAGGCCGCTTCTGCCTCTGCGATGGGAGTGCCAACTCCAATACCTTCTGCCGTCTCGTAGGCCGGATTGGTGGTGAGGACGCCCTGAATCGCGTCGGTGTCAGCAATCGGCTCCCCGGCCAGGTGCAAGATATGGAACAGAATGTCGCCGTCTTGCCGCACTGCGGTCGCGTCAAACTCGGCTAGAAATGGCGACTGTGCTACAAACGTGGTGCCGGAACCCAAGAGGGTTTTCAGCTCTCCTAAGGTCAGGCCAAGCTGGGCCGGGCCAATGCCGTGGGTAGAGATCACTTGGCTTTCGGGCGTGGCGGGGGGCGGGAGGTCGGCCACCACCTCAGCATCTGGGTCAGCAGAGATAGCAGGGGCGGACTCCGACTGAACTGGGGTCTGACCACAGCCAGCAATAGCCAGCATAGCGGCTAGGGTGAGAATTTTGGCAGAGTGACGGTGTCGACGAGTCATAGTCATTGAGTTTCCTTCAGGCTGAGGGCCAACTGATAGACGTGACGGCGAGGGAGAGCAGCTTGTTGCGCCAGCTGGCGACTGGCATTGGAATGGGACATGCCTTGGGACAAAAGCCGCATCAGCTCGGCTTTGATATCTGCATCACTCAATTCGAGCGGTTTCGTGGCTGCACCGGTCAAAATGAGCGTAAATTCCCCCTGGGGATTGCGTTCAGTGTAGCGCTCCACCGCCGCCGCCAGGTTTCCTTCCCAAAACTCTTCATACCGCTTCGTCAGCTCCCGCGCCACCACCAAAATGCGATCGCCCCCTAGTGCCTCGGTCAAGTCATTTAGCGTATGCCGCAGCCGATGGGGCGCTTCGTAGAGGATCACGGTGCGGGGCTCTGACGTGAGGGCTGCAATTCGATCGCGTCGATCGCGGCCCTTGGCTGGCAAGAACCCCTCAAAGACAAACCGGTCTGTACTGAGGCCAGCAGCGCTTAGAGCCGTGACGCCAGCGCTAGGGCCAGGAATGGGGCTGACCGGAAAGCCTGCATCTCGGCAGGCCCGGACAAGGTCGTAGCCGGGGTCTGAAATGCTAGGCATCCCAGCGTCGCTGACCAAGGCAATCGCTTGGCCTGACTGGAGGCGCTGGAGCAGTTCGGGAACGCGGTGATGGTGGTTGTGGGTGTGATAGCTAATCTGCGGCGTCCCGATTTGAAAGTGGTGCAGCAGCTTGCCGGTGTGGCGCGTGTCTTCAGCGGCAATAACATCAACCTGGCGCAGAATTCTGACAGCCCGAAACGTCATGTCTTCTAGGTTACCAATGGGCGTACCCACAACGTATAGCGTACCGGATGCAGCCTCTAAAGACTGTTTTTTGCTAGAGGCAATCTCCTCTGGGTGATCTGACATGTTCTGAGGCGATACACTGGGCTGTGTCATGGGCATTTACGTAATTCCAGACGATCGCTGTTGTCAAACTTGCGCTTGTGATTCTTGTGACTCAACCGTTGTGCCAGGGCCTATTTGTCGGGCTACTCACCCTCGATCTGATCTATCGCGTTGAGCGATTGCCGCAGCCAAACGAGAAGCTAGTGGCCTCAGATTACCTGGCCGTAGCGGGCGGACCAGCCACCAACGCTGCGATCGCATACCGCCATTTTAACCAGAGTGCCGTCTTGCTGAGCATCCTTGGCCAGCACCCCCTGAGTCAGCACATTGCAGC
>JBARYO010000940.1:0-2767 GCA_049647905.1 Elainellaceae cyanobacterium
ATCTAGCGCCCTCCCACCTAGAACCACCGCCAGTCTCCTCTATCCTGGTTACCGAGGCTACTGGCGATCGCGCCGTTGTGTCCCTCAATGCCCGTCGTCATCAGGTTTCAGCCCAGGCACTCTCTACTCCCATGGGGATGGAAGTGCTGCAGTGCAGTCGGGTGGTTTTGATTGACGGGCACCAGATGGCTTTGGGCATAGCTGTAGCCCAGCAGGCCAAGCAGCGCAATATTCCGGTAGTAGTTGATGGCGGCAGCTGGAAACCCAATTTCGACCGGGTGCTACGGTGGACCGACTACGCCATTTGCTCTGCCCACTTTAGACCACCGGGCTGCATCACTGCGCAGCATACAGTTGAATACCTGCAGCAGTTGGGGGTGCGCCATGTGGCTATTACGCGGGGTGGCGATCCCATTGCCTATTGGCACGGGGAACAGTACCAGGAAATCGCCGTACCCACTATTCAAGCCATTGATACCCTGGGAGCAGGAGACATCTTTCATGGGGTTTTCTGCCATGCACTGACGGCTGCGGCAGATACGGATATTGAGGCGTCAGCGGTTTCAGCGCTGCAGCAGGCGGCAGCGGTGGCGGCAGCGGCCTGCACCACGTTTGGCACCCGCCAGTGGATGGCGCGGTAAGTCACGGGTCTACGCTCAACGGCCAACAGCGCCTTAGCATCAGCCTCATAAAGACCCTATGAATTCATCCATGATGATTTGGTCAAGCATACAGTAGTCAGATAATGTTGCATCAGGTTAACTTACACATGGGTGAATCTAGGCCCATGCACCCACGTGCAAGCGACAGTATTTAACGAATTGAACTACAGGATTTTTTATGGCGTATCAACAAGAGAAAGCAGTTGCGATTGAAGCGGCGATCGCAGCGGCGACGCTATGCCAACAGGTGCGACATCAAATCTCCCCTGAGGCGATTGAGAAGAAGGATAAAAGCCCAGTGACCATAGCTGACTACGGCTCACAAGCTCTTGTCTGCCATGCTTTGGATGTGGCCTTTCCCAACGACCCAATCGTGGGAGAGGAAGATGCGGCCCAGCTGCGGACCCTGGAGATGAAAGAGAAGCTCGACCAAATCACTCAATATGTTCAGGGCATTATTCCAGCCGCCACCCCTGGGGCAGTAATGGACTGGATCGATCGCGGGAACGGTCAGTCCGCCGAGCGCTTTTGGACCTTAGACCCAATTGACGGCACCAAGGGATTTTTGCGTAATGATCAATACGCCGTGGCGATCGCGCTGATAGAGGGGGGCGAAATCAAGGTGGGCGTGATGGCCTGCCCGGCGCTCAAGTTCGATGATGCCAGTGACGAAGGCCTGCTGTTTGTCGCAGTGCGGGGCGAAGGCGCGACCATGATGCCCATCAGCGATCCGACCAACGTCCAGACAATTCAGGTGGCGGGAGATGATCCTGCCAATTTACGCTTTGTCGAAAGCGTGGAATCGGGGCATGGGGACCAAGGACGCCAGCAGGCCGTTGCCAGCGCCGGTGGGTTTACCACGCCACCCCTGAAAATGGACAGCCAGGCAAAGTATGGGGCAGTAGCTGCAGGTCAAGCTGCGCTATATCTACGGTTGCCCTCCCCCAAATCCCCAGACTACCGGGAAAAGATTTGGGACCATGCGGCTGGAGTGATTGTGGTAGAAGAGGCCGGTGGTCGCGTGAGCGATATGCATGGCAATGACCTCGACTTCTCCAAGGGCCAGAAGCTGGTGGATAACCAAGGCGTTGTGGTCAGCAACGGAGCAATTCACGAAAGGGTGCTAGAAGCACTCAAGTCGTCGGTGCCCAGCGCATAACCTATACAGGATGCGCTAGTACCCTTGTCATAACAGCTTCATAGGCCGCTTCCACCTGACCTAGGTCATGGCGGAAGCGGTCTTTGTCCATTACTCGCTCGCTGGCGTCGCTGATGGCCTGGTCCCAGAGGCGACAGGTGTCGGGGCTGATTTCATCGGCCAGCAGCAGCGTGCCGGTTTTATCAAGGCCAAACTCCAGCTTAAAGTCGACCAAGGTGATGCCGCAGTCCTGGAAAAAGGCTGACAAAATTTGGTTGATTTGTCGGGCCAGCGCGTCAAGCTGAGCAACCTGGTCCACGGAGGCCAGCGCTAAGGCAGCGATGCGAGCTGGGGTCAGCAGCGGATCGCCCAAGGCATCATTTTTGTAGTAAAACTCCACCAGCGGCGGGGTGAGGGGCTGTCCCGTCGACAAGCCCGTTTCTCGCACTAAGCTTCCTGCGGCTAAGTTCCGCACCACCACTTCCAAGGGAATAATCGTCACGTTGCGCACCCGCATCGTTTCTGGAGAAGGCGATTCAACCCAGTGGGTGGCGATGCCTTGGGCCTGCAGCAGCTTAAACAAATGGGTGGAAATGGCGCAGTTGATCTCTCCTTTTCCTCGAATGGTGCCCCGCTTCTGGGCGTTGAACGCGGTGGCATCATCTTTGAAGTGACTCAGCAGTACATCTGGGTCATCGGTGGTGTAGAGAATTTTAGCTTTGCCTTCGTAAATTTTTTGAGCCACTGAAGTTATCTCTAGGAATAGGTCGTTGAGCGATCGCCGACTTCTACCGTTGACGCAGCAGACTGGACCAACGGGGGCCTCAAGCAAAAATACAGCGCGAGGCCCAGCATGGGTAGGGCAGCAGCGAGCCAAAACCATGGACTGGCATTGCGGCGGGCAATATCATCGCCCAATAGGGCCGGCACCAATAGACAGAGTAAAACAAAGTCGAGGCTCATCACA
>JBARYO010000941.1:0-1941 GCA_049647905.1 Elainellaceae cyanobacterium
ACTCATCAATGCCCGAGCGAGAAAGCCGTGGTCTAGCGCCAGCCAGTCTGGTGTGGGATAGCGCTCATGCAAGACAATGGCGCGGTGAGTCAGCGCCTCTAAGGCATCCCAGTCCTCCAGCCGCCGCAGAGGACCCTCTAGCCACCGAACTACCTTCGCTACCATGTAGTCCTGGCCAGCGGCATCAAGGCGCTGCACACACTCCTCTAAAGGCGATCGCGCCTGCTGCCAGTCGGCCTGGGCATAGTCCGGGTCCCCAGTCATGCGGCGCTGGTCCACATGCTCAAACCAGTGCCGCCCCAGGTAAAACAGCGCCACCGGCAGCGGATCGCCGCCCTGCGGGTCATCGCCATCGCCACCATCATCGCCATCGCGCCCCGACATTCGCCCCCGCCAATGGTTAATGCAGCTCAAGAAATGGGCGATCGCCTCCTCCAGAGCCCGAGGCACCGGCGAGGACACAAACCCCGCCGCCGCACCCGGCACATCTTCTGAGGCTCGCCAAAACGCGATCGCCCCCTCCAGGTGACCCAGCGCGGTCTGGTGAACTGTGCGATCGGTCGCAGGTCCCCTGCGCCGCTGCGCTGCCTCCGCCGCATCAATACCCTGAACCAGGTGCAGGTTAGCCTCTAGATCTAGGGGCAGCGCCACCTGGCGATCGCGCAGGGTCTGCAATGCCTGGGGTAGCTCACAGCGGCGCAGGTGCCCAAACTGAGTCACGGCCCGCACGGCAGTGGAAATCTTGCGCTGGTTGGGGTCGTAGGCGGCGGCGAGGATAGCGGCAGTCCCCTGGCTAAAGCTATCCAGCACCTCACCAGTGGTGATGCTAAAGCGGGGCACATCCACTGCCGCCCAGCTCTCAAAGTTGGGAGCCTGACCCTTAAAGGTGCGGAACTGGTCGTCATCGAGCCACAGCAGCAGCGGCAGAGCGAAGGTGCGAAATTCTTCCCGGTTGGTGTCGGTGGCGCTGAGGAGTTCTGGCAGGTCATGGGCAGATTCAAAGCCCACCACCACGACAGCATCGGGGGCCACGTCAGCAGCGGCGAGTTCTGCGGCGATCGCCTCGTGGAGCTGATGATGAGGCGTGAGGGTGACCACCAGTATGCGGATGGGACAGAGCGACTGGAGCTGCTGGATGAGGCGCGATCGCAGGCCGACGTAATTGCAGCGGGCCAGGAACAGATGAAATTCTCCCGTGGACCATTCCAGGGTTTGGGCCAGTTCTTCTAGGGCCGCTTGGTTGCGAATGTGGATTTCGTCGGGGGCCACCGCGTCAATGTCCTACGAATGTTGGGGTTGTCGTAGTTTGTCGTAGGGATATGGCATCGCTACGTCCTGCAATAGGTTCTACACCAAAGCAATATGTTTCTACCAGAGTCAGTCCAAAATATCGGATAAGTCCAATATAAATCCAGATAGCACTGGATCGCCGGGGAGCCCCTCGGGATTGGCTAAGGTCAATGCATCTTGGCCCGGGCGGTACACCTCCACTTCTTTGGCCTCTGGGTCAATTAGCCAGCCCAGTTTGAGGCCATTGTCGATGTACTCTCGCAGCTTGGCTTGCCCTTCCTGACGGCGATCGCTGGGAGACTGCAGCGCTACGGCAAAGTCGGGGCACAGGGGCACGAAGGTGCGGCGCTGCTCGGGGGTGAGGGCGTCCCAACGGTCTTGCTGGACCCAGGCCGTGTCGGGGGAGCGGGTCGCGCCGTTGGGGAGAATGAAGCCGGTGGAGGAGTCGAAGGCTTGACCGAGTTTTGTTCGCTGGTTCCAAATTCCAAGCTGAGTTGCGAGGGTAAAGTTACGGCGTCCGGTGTCGCCTCCGGTGGGTGGCATGACGATTAGGGCTCCTTGGGCGGTGCGTTCGAGGCGGAGGTCGCGGTTGTGGTGGCAGAGTTGGGCGAATTGGGCTTGGGTGAGGTCGAGGATGGGGTGGAGGTTTAG
>JBARYO010000942.1:0-8083 GCA_049647905.1 Elainellaceae cyanobacterium
GCCAGGTGTTGATTTCAGGCCCTCCCCCATGCACCAGCACCGGGCGCAGGCCAACGCAGGCCAAAAACACCACATCGCGCATGACGTCCGCTTTGAGGCGACTATCTTTCATCGCAGCACCGCCATACTTAACGACGACAGTGCGGCCTGCAAACCGTTGGATGTAGGGCAGCGCTTCGCTGAGGACTTGGACACGGGTGGCGGCTGCAGCGCGAAAGGATTCGGTGCTGGTCGAGGTAGAATCCATTAGGCAGAATGATTTTAAAGATTATTTCACAGCATACCAGCCGATTTAGCGTTTAGCGACCCATCGAGAATGCCTAGCTTTTTGGGGTTAAGGTGAGTTTGCGGGTAATAACGAATGAGTGTGAAGATGCCCCTTTTGAATTACCCCCGGCTGTCGCCGCTCCCTACGCCCTGTGGGTAGGCTGCACCAAAATAGAGGGAGACTACAGGGGGGCTCCAACATGTGCAATGACATACGGAGTTGGTATAAGCTTCTTTTTCTCGCGCCTAAGCTATGGAAACCCCTGACAGTATCGATCAGCTCCAGCAAGCGATCGCTGGCCTCACTTACACCAGCGAAATCACTGCGCCATTCAAGGTGATTCAGTGGGATGGGCCCAATCCAAAAGACCTTAAAGCCCTAGTTCGAGGCCCAGCCAACCAGCCCCTCGAAACCGTATCGCTAGACCAGTTCTTTCACGCCCATACCCAAGTGCAAGACTGGCACAGCGAGGCTGAACGCGATCGCGCTCAGCGCTTTCAAGCTCTGGTTGCCTTGCTGAAGCAGCAGCTGCAGGATATTCGCGTTTTTAAGACGGGAAAGACCGAGAAGATGGTCTACATTGTGGGGTACTGGTCCAGCGATGGCAGCCCAATGGGCATCACCACAACTATCGTCGAAACCTAGAAATTCCCGATGCTAAAATCCCTGGAACTGGCGAGACTCGACTACCGCCTGAACCCGCTTGGGTACATTTGACAGCAGGTCGTACCCCGTCGCTCCCTCAATGACGTCCACTGTTGTCAAGTAGTCTCCCCACCCATCTAGGCGATCGCCGTTGGGGATATCCACCGCTATTACCGGGGTATCGATGTCAATATCCCCCAAGCCAGCCCCTGGGGGCAGCACCACAATCACCTTCCAGGTATTGGTCGGCACCGTCACTGTCCCGTCAGCAATGCGGCCTTGGTTCCCGTAAACCCCGGCAATGATGTACAGATCTTGTCCCTGGTCTACCAAGGCGCGGCTAAAGGTTTCTAGCCGCCGCCAGGGCTCTCGGTTGTTCTCGGTGGTCTGAGGAATGATATTGGTCATGACAAACGTGGCAGAATTTACGGCCTCAGTCACCGTGCGATCGCCCGAGGGAACCAGGTGCCCCCGGTCATAGCCGCTGCCGTCGTAGTCGCCAGGCCGCACAGCGTCCAAACCGGCAGGAAGCGCCGCATCAGGGCGGAAGTCATTTTGCCGCTCGGCATCTCCCAACCAGTCGGCGCTGAGCTGCCAGCTGGCCCAGTTGGCCGTGCCGCGCTCCTTGCTGTAAGACAGCACATACTCAGGCTTTTCGAGCAACAGACTGTTGGCATCATCACCTTGAGGACGGCCTAGCAGCAGATGATTTGCGGTTCTAGGTGCGTTGGCGGTTTTTGGGGCTGTCTTTGGCAAGCTCTCACAGGCCCAGCCATTGCCATCAGAGTCGAGGCCAAATGGGTCGTCGTCAAAGGCATCCAGCACCCGCTGAGCTTCGGGCTGGCTAGCAAAGTCAGCGCAGTTGCAGTCTGAGCTAACGCAGTCCGGCAGAGCAGAGCCAAAGCGCAGCCAATCAATCAGCAGCTCTAGGTCGGCAAGGTCTTGGCAACTGGTTGTGAGGAAGGCGATCGCCAGGGCAGACAACGGGCGCAGCCAAGCCATAAACCTAAGGTCGCGGGGAGAAGAGGCGTTGAGCATGGCAGCAGCGGGAAAGCCTATGGTATTGCAAGACCAACCCACCCTACCGCGTAACCATCCCCTCCCAGGTTGCCATTGGCTCCGTAGACCGGACACAGCGCATCCCCGCCGCCGCAAACTTTTCAAAGGCTTGGCTAGCTTGGGCTGTAAAATCCGCCCCTGGTGCCACCACCGCTGAGGTGCAGTCCTCCAATAGATAGACCTGCTGAATAAATTCAGGCCGCTGGGCCTGTAAATCGGTCAGTAGATCATCCACAGTCCAGGCAACGCAGTGGCTCTGGGCCTGTCCTGCCACAATCAGGCGATCGAAGCTCAGCAGCCGTTGGAGAAATGCGGTATTAGGGGCGGCGATCGCCCTGCCGTTGTGGTCAGCTTGGACCTCGGGCCGCAGCACGGAATAGTTTTCCGTCAGGGGGTTGCTGCCCTTCTGCTCAAAGTGAGTTTGGCTGCTGCGGGCGAAGGTGTGAAAGACGCAGGCCTCTTCCACTGAAGACACTAGGGCATGGCCAATGCCTCCCACCATGGCATGGTAGGGCCAAATGATCAGGGGATACTTGCTATTGGCGTCGAGGGCGTTGACGTAGTGGACGGCGTAGTCCTGCAGCCAAGCGCCGCCATTGGGGGTAACTGCGGCGACGGCGGGGTTGACGCGCCATGTCCCCTGCGTCACATCCGCCGCCGAGATTGCCGTCATGGGGGCCGGGTGCGCACCGTTGGCGTCCACCCAAAATATGGGATGAAAAATTTGAGTAGCGGTGTGGGTGTCCAGGGTCGCCAGAATTTGCGTGATGTGGCCCAAATTCTGGTAGATGAACTCGCACAGCCGCCGGTTATCCGCCACGGCACCTTGCCCTGAGCGCCCGCCTACAAATAGCTCAAACTCGGGGATGCAAAACGTATTCTGCACGTCGATTAGAAGCAGCCCAATGGTCAGCGCATCGGCATCGGCAGGGGGGAGCCTATGCTGGTCGCGCCAGGCTTGGGCCTCCTGCGATCGCTGCTGATACGGTACAGGCCACACCTCGGCAACTTGCTGGGGCTGATAGTGGGCGGGAATGGGGAGGGGAGAGAGGCCCATGGGGAATATTGGGTTAGGACTGAAGAACGCTGTATAGATCTAATTGTGGAACCTCCTGGAAGGCCAGGTCAAACACCTGCTCAAAGGCGTTGCACACTTGCTGCTGTACCGCCTCAACCGTGATGCCCGGCACCCAGTGCTCCAGGCTCCCCACAGGGCGATCGCCAATGCCGCAGGGCACAATCTGCTGAAATGCTGTTAGGTCAGGGCAAACGTTGATGGCAAAGCCATGCATGGTGATCCAGCGGCTGGCCTTGATGCCGATGGCGGCCACCTTTTCGCCGTCGACCCAGACGCCAGTCAGGCCATCAATTCGCTTACCCACCAGTCCCCAGGGGGCGATCGCTTGGATAATCACCTCTTCCAGCTGACGCAGATACCAGTGCAAATCTGGGCGATGACGTCGCAGATTTAGAATAGGGTAGCCGACCAGCTGACCCGGCCCATGATAAGTCACCTCTCCCCCTCGCTCTGTGCGGAATAGCGCCACATTGCACTGCTGTGGGTCAAACTTCAAAAAATCTAGGGAGGACCCTTGACCCAGGGTATAGGTGGGGGGATGCTCTAGCAGCATCAGCAGGTCCAGTAGGTGGGGGTGCTGCCGTCGCTGCTCTAAAAGCGATCGCTGCCAATCCCAAGCCGTCTGGTAATCAACCTGCCCAGGTCGATAGAGGTAACAACAGGGGCGATGGGCAATCACGGTTGCACAGCACTGACGATCAGCCGCAGCGGCGGCGGCGCTACCGTCAGGCCCCGGCGCACCGGCTTGAGCGCTTTGGCCGTTGCCAAGGTAAAGTCAAACTGCTTCAGCAAGGTCGCCAGCACAATTTTCATCTCGAACAGGGCAAAGGCCATGCCGATGCACTGCCGGTTACCGCCGCCGAAGGGAATGAATTCCGAGCCGGAAAACTGCCGCTCCAAAAAGCGCTCGGGGCGGAAGCGCTTGGAGTTTGGGTAGAGGGCTGGATGGTGGTGGGTGAGATAAATGCAGGGGGCCACCAGCGTACCTACGGGCAAGGTGTGCCCCTTGATTTCAAAAGGCTGGTCCATGACGCGGCGTGGAAAGGTGATAGGCACCACGGGATACAGCCGTAGCGCTTCTTGGCAGACGGCGCTGAGGTAGGGGAGCTTTTGTAGCGCCATAGCGTCATCTGCGCTGAAATCCGAACCGAGATCCGAACCAAAATCTGAGGCTTCCCCATTTTGCCCAATGCTCCGCAGCTCATTCTGTAGTTTTGCCGCAATCTCGGGCTCCTGGTGCATCCAGTACAGCGCCCAGGCCAGAGAAGACGCCGTTGTTTCATGCCCCGCAATCAGCAAGGTCATCAGCTCGTCTCTCAGCTCAGCATCCGTCATGGGGTTGCCCGCCTCATCTCGGGCCGCAAGCAGCATCGATAGAATATCGTCGCCGGATTGTCCCGCCGCTATTGCCTGGCGACGGGCTTCAATTTGGCTGTAGAGGATGGCGTCGATCTGCGCCTGCCGCTGCAGAAATTGTCCCCAAGGACTCCAAGCCCCCAGATCTCGCTGCAGCCAGGGGAAAAACAGCATGGATGAACTCAGCGGAGAGCTAGTGACATCTAGCATGTCGCTGGTCAGGGCGGCGAGCTGCTCCAATGCCTCCCCTTCATGCAGACCAAAAACCGCTTCGAGAATCACCCGTAGGGAAATTTCCTGCATCACGGGGCGAACAGTGACGCTGTCGCCCACTCGCCAAGACTGAGAAGCGCGGACGGTCACATCGTGGATGACGTCGCTGTAGGCCCGCATGCGCTCCCCGTGAAAGGGTGGCATCAGCAGCTGACGCTGGCGGCGGTGGCGATCGCCATCCAGCAATAAAATAGAGGCATCCCCCACCAACACGCGCAAAATCTGATTGTTAGCGCCCGCCGTGAAGCGGCCCGGGGATGCCCGAAAAATAGCCTGAATGCTGTCAGGATCGCTGCAGAAGACAATGGGCTCTAACCCACCCAAACGGACCGTAAAAACGTCTCCGAATTTCTGAGCGCATTCATCTAAAAACGAATAGGGCCGGCTGATCCAGTTAAAAATTTGTAGGGCTGGGGCGCTACGAGGGCCGTCTGGCAGCACGGGGGTAGGTCGATCGAGGAGGTCTACCATAAATACCGTGGTGATATGAAAAACTGCACGTTCATCGTAGCGATTTAGCGCATTTGGACAGGGGGCTACTTGCCATTGAGGGGAGTCCAGGCGAGAAATGTGGCGCTAGTCTCTTGCAGCTGAACAGCGGTGGTCGGTCTTAATGAGGAGGGGTACAGCTGGGCAATGAGCTGCAGGAGCAACGTCAATACAGCCGCCTGAACCAAGCGCTTCACCACCGTTGTTCTGTTTGCTGCTTCGACCTGTTGCTGTGCCATCGTATCGTACCAAACCTCGTTGCAACTTAGTATGCGGCACATCAGGACAAAATTCCCTCTGCTGCATCACCCCTAAGGCGTGATTCTGATCAGCATTGGGATTGATCTGCGTAGCGATCGCACCATTGTAGAAACTGCTGAGGCAGGTGGGGCGTCGCACCCCAATGGAGATGAACATAAGAGGCATGGATGTGGGATGTCTGGTAGCCTTCGGGGGGAAGCCCATGGCCGTCAAACCGCTGTAAGGCATATATCTCCGGTAAATTTGTAGGCTCTGGCGGATGGTCGGGGAGCCAACAGAGTCGGGAGTGGTGGAACTCATGGCCCCAGAGTACGGCTCCCTGGGAGACCATTGGCGTCGTGGCGATCGCAGTGGCCCTGCGGTAGCCCAAGGTCAAGGGAGAGCCCATGGACACCGCCGCCGGAATTAGCCCAGCCATGGCGTGACGCTGTCCCTCCAAATCCGTCAGGGTTTGGCACAGATACATCAGTCCGCCGCATTCAGCATAGATGGGCAAGCCTTGCTCAGCCCGCTGCCGGAGTGCTACGAGTGCCTTGCCGTTAGCCGCCAACTCCGCCGCAAACAGTTCTGGAAACCCACCGCCGAGGTAGAGGCCGTGGATATCGTCGGGTAGGTTGTCCCGCAGAGGACTCCAATAGACGATATCAGCCTGGCGCGACAGCAAATCCAGGTTGTCAGCGTAGTAAAAGTTAAAGGCGTTGTCGGAGGCGATGGCGAGGCGCAGGTTCTGCTGCGGTGGCAGGTTTTCAGGCTGATTTGTAAGCGGTAAGCGGTCTGCCGGTAGTGGATCGCTACAAGCCAGCAAAGGCGTTAGGCGGTCCCAGTTAAATGCCGATTTCCCTAGGGCAACAAGCTGATCGATCAGGGGCTGGATAGTGAGTTCCCCGCTGGGGACTAGCCCGAGATGACGACTGGGGATAGCAATCGCCTCATTCCGTCTCAGCACCCCCAGCACCGGCATGCTGATGGCCCGCAGCGCCTCTGTTAGTAGGTCTTGGTGGCGATCGCTGCCGACGCGATTGAGCACCACGCCAGCAATTTCCACCTCAGGGTCGAAGCTGCGGAAGCCATGGGCGACGGCGGCTAGCGAGCGGGACGTGCGCTGGGCATCTAGCACCAGCAGCACCGGCACCCCCAACAGCTTGGCGATGTGGGCTGTACTGGCGGTGTCGGTCGCCCCGGCTCCGTCGAATAGCCCCATCACCCCTTCTATAAGCGCATAGTGGGCAGCTTTACTGTGGGTGGTGAAGCAGCGCTGGACGTAGCCTTCTGAGGTGAGAACCGGGTCCAAATTGCGGCAGGCCCGTCCTGTAATCGCCGCGTGAAACATGGGGTCGATATAGTCTGGCCCCACCTTAAAGCTCTGGACCTGCTGGTGTGGAAACAGCTGGCGTAGACAAGCCAGCAGCGATAGGGTAACCGTTGTTTTGCCCACGCCGCTGCGATCGCCAGCAATAATCAGCGCCATAGGATGCTGTGTGCTTCAGAATAAAGAATGCTGTTGAGGATGATACAGTGATTACTTAAATTGATGCTGACAGAATTAACCTAGGTCGCCTGCACTGGCGATGCAAGCACTGGCGACCCAGGCTAAACACTCGAACCAGGCGACCAAGACCAGGCGACTAAGACTATGGGACTCATCGTTCAGAAATTTGGCGGCACCTCTGTTGGAACCGTGGAGCGCATTCAGGCCGTTGCCCAGCGGGCCATCCAGACCGCAGCGGCAGGACATTCCCTGGTGATAGTCGTATCGGCCATGGGAAAAACCACAGACCAGCTTATGGGGCTAGCCAACCAAATTACCCCAGCGCCCAGCCGCCGAGAAATGGACATGCTGCTGTCTACCGGAGAGCAGGTCTCCATCGCCCTCCTCAGTATGGCCATCCAAGCCCAAGGGCGTTCAGCAGTGTCCCTCACTGGCGCTCAAGTTGGCATTGTGACTGAGGCAGCCCATACAAGGGCGCGCATCGTGCAAATTCGCACCGACCGCATCCAGCGACATTTATCTGAGCGTGCAATTGTGGTGGTGGCAGGGTTTCAGGGCATTGCTCAAACGGCAGATCCTACCGATGACCTTGAGATTACAACCCTTGGGCGGGGCGGATCTGACACCTCTGCCGTTGCCTTGGCCGCTGCCCTCGGTGCAGACGCCTGTGAAATCTATACCGATGTCCCCGGCATTTTGACTACCGATCCTCGTTTGGTGGCAGAGGCCCAGCTTATGGACGAGATTACCGCCGACGAGATGCTGGAGCTTGCTAGCCTAGGTGCGAAGGTGCTCCACCCCAGAGCGGTAGAAATTGCCCGCAACTACGGGCTGATGCTGGTGGTGCGCTCTAGCTGGACGGATGCCCCAGGGACAAAGGTGCTCTCTCCCCTAAACCAGCCGCGATCGCTCAACAGCATTGAGCTAGCCCACCCCATTGATGCCATTGAGGTAGATACGGAGCAGGCAAAAATTGCCATGCTGCGAATTCCCGATCGGCCTGGAATTGCCGCTGCTCTATTTCGAGAAGTTGCCGACCAAAAACTTGATGTCGATCTGATTATTCAGTCCATTCATGACGGCAACCTCAACGACATTGCCTTCACCGTCGATCGCCGCAACGTCGATCGGGCAGAAGCGGTGGCCGACGCCATCACCCCCACCC
>JBARYO010000943.1:0-13958 GCA_049647905.1 Elainellaceae cyanobacterium
CATCCAAGGGAACGATAATGCGATCCTGTGGTGCCATGGGTGTGACCTAGGGTTAAGGACTCAACGCGGCTGCGGCAGCCGTGACCCCTGCCCCAGCATTGTGATGCTCACCCGATTCCATCACAACCGACTCAATGGCGGCGACCACGCTCAAAATGTCGCGATCGCTGACGAAGCCCAGGTGACCAATGCGGAAGATCTTGCCTTTTAGGTGGTCTTGTCCTCCGGCGGTGAGGATATCAAACCGCTCCTTGAGGGCGCTGCGGATATATTCTGCCTCAATGCCCACAGGGGCGACAGCGGTGGCGGCTGGGCTGGCCACGTCGTCCGCCGCCAAGAGCGGCAGACCCAACGCCGTCATCGCGGCTCGGATAGCCTGGTGATGGCGCTGGTGCCGCGCGAAAATAGCGTTTAGCCCCTCCGCTTGCATCATCTTTAGTGCCGCATGCAGACCAAAGATCAGATTGATCGGCGGTGTGAAGGGGGTGCTGTTTTTCGCTGCGGCTTTGCGGTACTTGCCCAAGTCGAGGTAAAAGCGCGGCAATGTTGCGGTTTCATAGACCTGCCAAGCGCGATCGCTGACGGTGACAAAGCCTAAACCCGGTGGAATCATGTAGCCCTTTTGAGAGCCTGAGGCCACCACGTCCAGTTCCCACACATCTGTCGGGACGCTGATGGCTCCCAAGCTGGTGACGGCATCCACCATAATTAGGGCAGTGCCATGGGCCTTGACGTAGTCGTTGATTTTTTCTAAGTTATTCAGAACTGTAGTGGAAGTTTCGCTGTGGGTGATGACGACGGCTTTAATCGTTTTATCGGTATCCGCCTCTAGCCGCGCGCGAAAATCTTCTGGATTCAGGGGTTTGCCCCATTCCGCCGTGACCCGTTCAACGTTGAGGCCATAGGCATCGCCCACCAAGGCCCAGCGCTCGCCAAATTTGCCGTTGCTGCCCACCAAGATGCGATCGCCCGCGCTGAGGAAGTTGACCATGGCTGCTTCCATGGCGCTGGTGCCGCTGCCCGCCACCATCAGTACGTCTTGACTGGTCTGGTGCAGCCACTTGAGCCCCTGGCTCACCTCCGCGAGAATTTGAGAAAACTCACCGCTGCGGTGACCAATGGGGTGCTTTGCCATGGCCTGAAGCACCCGCTCGGGCACTGGGGTAGGGCCAGGAATCATCAGCAGTTGTTTGTCGTCCATGGATTCTCTCTACTATCGCGTCGACTACCTTGCTTCGGGACGCTAAGTAACTCATCCTACCGCAAGCTCGCCGCACCGACGCCGCCGTTTTGGGAATCTTGACGGGCCGCGTCATCAGGGCGTAGTTTGCCGCAGACGATGTAAAACGCTGTCATCATCGATCTGACTAAAAATTTCTTGAATGGTGGCGTTGATGCCGTCTGGCCCCCAAGCGCAGCCGTTTTCCAAGTAGGTTTGTGCAGCCTTCCCAACGCGGTAGGCTCCATAGCCCGCCAGGGTGCCTTGAGCTGCCGCCGTTGACGCATAAACGCCAAACCCAGCTAGCCCACCAGATGCTGCAGTAAGCGCTGCCGTGGCGCTTTTACCAAACCCCAGCAGCAGCCCACTACCAAACTCCCCCACTAACAAGCTGCCTGAACTCCAGACGATGGCATTCCAGAGATCCTTCGCGCCATGGCTGGTCATGGGCAGCTTATAGAGGCGGGCCAAGGTGCGAATCATGACTAGGTCAGCTATGGCTCCCCCAGCTAAGTCCAGACCTGCTACAGGATTAAAGGCCACGATCAAGCTTTTCCACTGGGCAAAGGTCCAGATGATCTCATCCGCCTCTTCCTTGTAGCGCAGCACGCTCCGCTTGGCGATCGCCGCTTCGGTTTGCCGGGCCTGCTGCAGCGCTCTGAGAATAATCAGCGTTTCGCCGTCCTGGTTCAAAACAGACAGCAGCCGCTGCTGCAACGGCTCAATTTGTGGCGGTGGGGCTTCCCACTCATAGGTGGTGCGGCCATCAGGCCAATCGATCTGCACCTGCAGGGGAGCCGGATCTGCCGCCACCAGAACAATATCATCTGGGGTAACGCTCAGCGTTGGGCCAGGCTGGGCCTGCTTTGGAGCATCTCGATCGGGGTTAGCATCGCGCTGATAGGCGATCGCTCGATCCCGGAGAGACTGGGCAATGCTCTGCTGGTCTTCGTCGGGATATTGATCAATTTTGTTGAACACCAGCAGCAGGGGTTTGCGATCGCGCCACAGAGCTTCCAGCGCAGCATACTCAGTTTGCGTCAGCTCCCCGGCCACCACAAACAGCACCAAATCCGCCTGCTCTAAGGTGGCGTGGGCCATGGCGGCGCGATCGCTCCCCTGCACTTCCCCTAGCCCAGGGGTATCGATGAGCTCAACTTTAATCGCGTCAGTCGGGGTCCAGTAGACAGAGCGGGGCCATTGGGTAATGCCATGCAGCGGCCCCGTCTTCAGCAACTTCTTACCCACGAGCGCGTTGATCACAGCGGACTTGCCCCGGCTCACCAGGCCAAACACGGCGATGCGAATCACCGGCTCCTTGAGAGCGTCTAGCGCTTCCGCCATTTCGTCTAGCTCAGCCTTTAGGGCCAATTGGCCTGAGGCCGCTGGATCCAGCGGCACGGCCCGATAGCGCTGCAGCAGCTGTTCCAGGCGGGCTTGCACCTTAGCAAGGTTGGTCTGGGGAGCCATGGTAGATCTGTCCTGATGTCGACGCGAGTGAGACCGTGGGGTTAGGCAATGGGTTCAGCGGCGGGGGCGGCGGGGGCCAGGCGAACGATTCCCTGCTGCACAAATCGCTTTAACGGCTCCAATCGGCGCTGCTGAGACATCAGGCCCTGCAAGATTGGCGTCAGACGACCCACGTTGATCTCACTGTCAGTAGGGTGAGTCTCATAGTATTCCAGCAGGCTCAACCCAGCAACCCGCGTTAGATAGGCGGCACTCAAGCCTTGAAGCACACCGCCAGCCGCGTAGGTCGCTAAGTGGCTTTTTAATAGGGGGCTAATGGCTTGGGTCGCAATTTCCACTAGTCCCAGCTTTGCCATCACCTCAATCAGGGCTTTGGCCGAAACTTCCGCTCGCTCAAGGGAGAGCGATCGCTGGTAAATTTTACTCACGTCCAGCACCATCTGACCGTTGATAGCGGCAGCAGCGACCACATCCAAGGTAGGGAGGGGGTTGGCAAAGGCGGTGGCTCCCATCAGCCACTGGTAGCGCTCAATCACCGGTGTGGCCTGCTGTCGGCGGTGGCCGTTGAGATCGCCTTGTGCTTCAGTCACCAGCGCTCTGAGCTGACGGCTAGCGCTGGCCAGCACCAGTTGACGCCCCTCTTGGGTCGCCAGATGCTCCAATCGTGTCTTTATTGCGGCAAGGTTAACGTCGGGCGTCGTCATGGCCTCTTGCACCGTGCCATCGGCCTGGTGCTGTCGCCGCTTGATGGGGGAGGGCGCTGCCGTAATAGAGAAAATATCCTGCGCGTCCATCTGGCTTAAGTGATGGCGAATCTGCTGCAGAATCACTGGCTGCTCAGCGGGCAGATAGCGATCCCACTTATTGCAGGCCACCAGTACCCGGCGGCCTTGAGCCAATAATGCCTGAATCAGGTTGTACTCCGCGTCAACTAAGTCTCCTACAACCACCATAATCATGACGTCAGCGGCCATAGCCTCGGTGAGGGTTGCCAGCGCATCCTCGTCCGCATCAGCGCCGAACAAGCCGGGGGTGTCTTGATAGTTAATTTGATAGTCTGCTGAATTAAGCGTTAGGTGCTGCAGCTGGCGAGCTACCGTCGTCTTCCCTACAGCGTCACCGCCCACCAGCGCCACCGTAAGCTGGTTTCGCGTCAGGCTATCGCGGCACTGCTGCAGCCGCTGCTCTAAGCTGACAGCCTGCGCTTCTCCGGCATCTCCGCCTTCCGCTCTCAGCAGCGTCAGCATCGCCTCAAGGCGTTCTGCGTCGCTGCGAAACTGCTCTAAACTCACGGGCTTGACCGTTTCAGGAGGAAGCACCGTTGGCTGTCGTCGCCGCAACCACCATAGCCCAGACCCCGCCAGCGCTGATCCCCAGAGCAGGGTACCGCCCAAATCGATGCCAGTGGGAGCCACGCTCTCCCAGAGCCAAACGCCTGCCGTCAGACCGAGTCCACCGACGACGAGGGGCTTGCGAAGAATTGCAAAGGGTTGTTGGTGGGTCATGGTTAGTTTGGAGTGACGACAAAAGGCCGGTTTGCTTAGTTCTAGTGTAGCCAAGGGCACCGCACTTTCAGAAGAGGGACAGCCGGGGTGCTGGCATACGGATTTTACGACTGATGACTCATGCAGCGCGCTCGTTAGGCCATCAGCGATCGCTGGGGGGTTAGGGCCAAAATCCCCAGGGCCACATCCTGATATGATTGGACTCGCTATCTTAATGCATTTGAATCTATCCGTCTTGTTTGAGGGCATCCATGGCCGTAACCCTAGAGCAAATTGCAGGCTACCTAGAGAGCACTGTGTGGAGCTACCGCTTGGATCACGACGAGCAGCGCCTGTTGATTGAGGGGTATGCAGCCCATATTGATAACTTCTTGATTGTGGTTCAACTAGAGGAGGAGGGCGAGTTTTTTAAGCTCTTTGCGCCCCAAGTGCTTACGGGACTCCAGCACCATCCCCACAAGCTGGCGATTCTGCAAACCATGCTGCGCATTTCTTGGGAAACGAAGATGCTGCAGTGGGAATATGACCCATCAGATGGTGAAATCCGCGCCATCATCGAGTTCCCGTTAGAGGACTCAACCCTAACCGAACGGCAGTTTAACCGCTGCTTCCAGGGCCTAATGGAAATTATCGACGAAATTGCCATGCCCCGCCTGCAGGCCGTGATGGAAACTGGGGACGACCCGCTAGATGTTGATATGGGAGAACGCCTGCTGCTGACGCTACAGGAAGAAGCCCCAGGGCTACTCAACATGCTGGAACGCGCCATGGAAGCCCGAAAGCGCCGGGGGCCGTTTCCCCGCCCAAAACCAGACTAAACTCCAATCACTCTTCAGGCGCATCGTCACTTGGCGATGCTCCCGGTGCAGCGTTGTCCCAGCGTGCCGCCAGCACCAGACTCAAGCTGCCCGTTTCGCTCTCAACCCTGTCGATGGGCAACACACAGGTGACATCATCTTGCCACCGGCCTGCTAGATCAAAGGCGTTGACGGAGGCCTCGCAGGCGAAGGGGTCAAACTGAATTGCCGTGAGCACAACTTTGTCATCGACAATATCGTCTAATTCGCTGTCTTGGTCAAACGTGCGAATAATCACTTGGACCGGATGGCCTGGCTCAAGCCGGGGCGCGTCGCGTCGGGCGCTAAGTCCCCAGTTGGGGTAAATGCTATCGCCGATGCGTTCGGGGGCGATCGCCGCTGTGGTGCGCCGTTGGTTGTCTAGAGTCAGTTCCGCATACACCGCTGGCTTCTGGTCTAGGGGCGGTAAGTCGAGCCCAGCGCTAGGGGTCACCTGCCGCACGTAGAGCTGTAGGGTCACTTGGGCGGTGCTAGGGGCTTGAGGAGGCACTTGCAGGAGCAGGTCAGACTCACTCTCACTAAGCGGAACTTGGGCCAGCAGGGTAGCCAGGGCAGCGGCACGGAATAACATGGGCAGCCAAAACGCTAAAGAATATTGAGTGGGTCTACATCCACGGTCACGCTCACTGTAGCAGGGCAGCGCGATCGCAGGCTAGACAGCCCCAGCTGGCTCACCACTGCACTGGCCTCCCCGGCGCATTTAATCAACAGCTGCCAGCGGTAGCGGCGGGCTACTCTGGTAATGGTGGCGGGGGCTGGCCCCAGGATTTGGTACGCGGCTGGGGCTGAACTATCCCCAGGCTGGAGCTGGTCGGCGATCGCCTCCGCAGTCTGCTGCACCAGGGCCTCCTCCATGCCGCTGAAGCGAACCCCAATCAGATGGCCATAGGGCGGGTAGCCCAACGCCTGCCGCTGAGCCAGCTCCGTCTGCAAAAAGGCGACCTCATCCTGCTGCTGCACCGCCCCAATCACCGGATGCTCCGGGGTATAGGTTTGGATCATCACGCGCCCCGGCTCCTCCCCCCGTCCGGCGCGTCCCGCCACCTGGGTCAAAAGCTGATAAGCCCGCTCGCTGGCCCGGTAGTCTGACTGGTGCAGCAGTCCATCGGCGGTGACAACCCCAACTAACGTGACCTGGGGTAAGTCAATGCCCTTGGTCAACATCTGGGTCCCCACCAGCACATCCGCCTCCCCTTTCGCGAACCGCGTCAGCAAGGTACGGTGAGCACCCTTAGTGCGGGTGGTGTCGCTGTCAAACCGCAGGCAACTCAGCTCAGGGAACTGCTCCTCGATGGCCTCAATCACCCGCTGGGTGCCGCTGCCAAAGTGCTTGAGGTAAGTCGAGGCGCATTCCGGGCAGGTCTCCGGCAGCGATCGCCCATAGCTGCAGTAGTGGCAGCGCAGGTGGGGGGCCGAGTGGCGGGTGGGGTGGTGGTAGGCGAGGGACACATCGCAGTGGGGGCAGTCCAGCACGTGACCACAGGCGCGACAAGAGACGAAGGTGCTGTGTCCCCGCCGGTGGATAAACAAAATGCCCTGACGCTGCTGCGCCTTTAGCTCCTGCAGTGCGTCCTGTAGCGGATAGCTGAAAATGGAGCGGTTGCCTTTGTGCAGCTCCTGACGCATGTCAATAATGCTGATATGGGGCATGGGGCGGGCGGCAACCCGCTGGGGCAGGGAGAGGTAATGATTATGGGGGTGGTCAGACCGCGCTGTAACCCAGGATTCTAGGGAGGGGGTGGCGCTGCCCAACACCAGCGGACAGCCCGCCAGCTCGGCCCGCCATTGCGCTACGGTGCGGGCGTGATAGCAGGGGATGGGCTGGTCTTGCTTGTAGGAACCATCGTGCTCTTCATCTAAGATGATCAGCCCCAAATTGGGCAGGGGGGCAAACACGGCGGAGCGGGTGCCAATCACCACCTGGGGCGTGCCCTGCAGCATCAGCCGCCAGGCATCGTAGCGTTCCCCATCCGACAGCCCACTGTGGTAGACCCGGACCCGATCGCCGAACCGGGCCACGACACGGTCCGTCAGCTGGGGCGTGAGACCAATTTCCGGCACCAGCAGCAGGACGGACTGCCCGGACTGTAAAACTGAGGCAATAACCCTCAGATATACTTCCGTTTTCCCCGAGCCGGTGACGCCATGCAGCAGCACCGAGTGAAAGCCCTCTAGCCCTTCCAGCATATCCACGGCTTGAGCTTGGGCCGGGGTCAGAGTCCGGGCCGGGTCTGCCATCGCCACCGCACCAGACTGCGATCGCAGCACCTCCCGCGCCTGAATCGTGACGCAGCCTTTCCGCTCCAAGGCTTTGACGGTGGAGGAACTCGTACCGCAGACCTGCAGCAGCTCCTGCAGCCATAGATCGCCCCCCCGCCGTCGCAGCACCTCCAATACCTCTTGCTGGCGAGCGGTAAGGTCCTCTGCCTCCCCTATCAAAGTGACGGCCTGACGGGTCTTGGGCTTGGCATGGGCCGGGGGCTGCAGGTAGCTCTCTACCCAGCCCAGCTGCTGCAGCTGCCGCAGCCCTTGGGCAGCCCCTTTGACCTGACGCCGCAGGTACACCCAGGCATAGTCTCCCTGCTGCTGCTGCTGCAGAAGGCCCAGGAGCTGCTGGGCCGCTGGAGTCAACGCTAGGACTTGTAGCTCGCGTACGGTATCCGGCTGCAGCCTGACCCGGCGCTGAGACTGCCCCAGCAGCCCCGGCGGCAGCGCTGCACGAATGACGGCTATCAGAGGCGCGCAGTAGTAGTCTGCCACCCGCTGCAGCAGGATCCAGTAATCGCGGGGGAAGAAACTATGGCTGACAACGTCTTCGACATTGCGGACGGTGGCAGGATTGAGAGTTGGCGAGAGATCAGATCGTAGCTGTACTGCAATGCCCCCTAGCTGCTGAGCCCCAAACGGTACGCTGAGAATGTCGCCAGGGGCAATGACGACGTTCTCAGGGCAGCGGTAGGTATAGAGATCGCGGGCGCTGGGGCTATCGACGAGGACATCGACCCACTGGGGCGCTGGGGCGTAAGAAGTAAGGGAAGCCTGCACAGTAAACGCTGATGGGGTCTGAGGCAGGGTTAGGGGCGTCATGGGAGAAGCGGTACTAGGGGTAGTGTCTATGGTAGAAGATTGCCTCTTAAGACGCTACTCTTCCCGTGACTTCTCCAGCCGTTTCTCTGCCGCCGTGAAGCGAGCAATAGCGGCTAGGCCCAAGCCACATAGGGCAGACGCGCCGCCGTGGCCTGAATCGTCTGAGCCTGGGCCACAAGCTGGCCGCAGGCGTCCCAGGTGCCGTGGAGAAACATCTGCCGAGGGCCATCTCCCATGGTGATGGGGATAGTGGTGTCACCATAGCTCGCAGTCATGGCCGCTAGATCCAGAGCGACGGCCTGCTCGGGGTTGGCGGCGATCGCCTCCTGCAGCTGGCGTAGGGCATCGCTTTCCGCAACGACGCAGGGGACCCCCATGGCCACGCAGTTGCCAAAGAAAATCTCGGCAAAGCTCTCACCAATTAGGGCCTGAATCCCCCAGCGGGCGATCGCCTGAGGCGCGTGCTCGCGGGAGGAGCCGCAGCCGAAGTTGCGGTTGACCACTAGGATGCGGGCGCTTTGGTATTGGGGCTGATCGAAGGCATGAGCGCCGTCCATCTGTTGGCGATCGTCTTCGAAGGCATGGTCGCCCAGACCATCGAAGGTGATGGACTTGAGAAAGCGGGCGGGGATGATGCGATCGGTATCGATGTCGTTGCCGGTTAGGGGGAGGGCGGGGCCGGTGATGGTTTGAATTTGGGTCATTGTATTGCGTTTGGCCTATGGATTGCGTTTGGCCTATAGATCAATGCATCGAGGCGTCGAATGCATGAAGACGGTAATTTTCGCTACAGAAGAGATGGTGCTGCACCAATATGGTCAGAGGAAATCTGCAATTAATACAATCGCTCTCCCATAACTGAGCTATCTTGGATTGTCACCAGTCGATTCTATCGTCTGGACCTCCAATATTTTGAGATATCGACATGCCTTTTGCGGAAGCAGACATCACACAACTCCCCTCGTCCATGGCAGCTCTTACGGTCAATGGTCCGCGCCTCATGCAGGCGATCGCCGACGTTGGAGCCATTGGAGCCTTGCCGGATGGCGGGGTTGGGCGGCTGGCATTTAGCGCTGAGGACTGCCAAGCGCGCGATGTGGTAGCGGGCTGGATGAGCGCAGCGGGCATGGCCGTGACGATAGATGCGGCAGGAAATGTTATCGGGCGCTATCCAGGCCGACGGCCCCAGTCGGCAGCGTTGGCGACTGGATCCCATCTCGACACTGTCCCTAAGGCTGGCCTCTATGATGGTGCCTATGGGGTTCTAGCCGGGTTAGAAGTGGTGCGGACGCTGCACGACCGCAATCTTCAGCTCGACCACCCCATTGAGGTGATTGTTTTCGCCGATGAAGAGCGGACGATGATCGGCAGCAAAGCTATGGTGGGCCGGGCGAGTTCAGATCCAGCCCATTATGACCACCCCCGCTATGCGCCGATTCAGCCCAGCATTGCTGCCATTGGCGGCAGCTGGGACCAGCTCTCTACGGCCCAGCGTCATCCAGGCAGCTTGGCGGCCTTTGTGGAGCTGCATGTGGAGCAGGGACCGGTCTTGGAGGCTGAGGGAGTTGCTGTCGGACTGGTTACCGGCATTGTTGGCCAGCGTCGCTTCCTGGTAACAGTGACGGGGCAGGCGAGCCACGCGGGCACAACGCCAATGGATATGCGTCAAGATGCTTTGGTCGCCGCCGCTGAGGTGGTGCTGGCGGTGCACCGGATTGGCTGTCTTTGCGATGAACTGGTGAGCGGAGACCAGGTGGCAACGGTGGGGTCAATGACGCTGTCGCCAAATGTGGCCAACACAATTCCGGGGCAGGTGCAGATGACGGTGGACATGCGGGACATGTCTAATGAGTCGCTGGACCGGATGGCCGCCATGCTTGAAGACGAGGCTGGAGCCATCGCCGCCGCCACTCAAACTCGGATTCAGATTACGGCGCAGTTGCGTAACGAACCCGTTCCCGTCAGTCCTCACATCTACAACGCGATCGCCCAAGTGTGCCAAGATCTGGACTTGGACGCAGTGCCGCTCCCTAGCCGCGCCAGCCATGACGCTCAAATTGTGGCTAGCCTTGCCGACATGGGCATGATATTTGTCCCTAGTCAGGGGGGCATCAGCCATGCCGAGACGGAGTACACGACGCCAGAGCATTGCGTTGCTGGAGCGAACATGTTGCTGCATACGCTAATGCGGCTGGACCAGCATTACCGCACCGAGGGCAGCCCTGCTGCGGATAACGGTATGTCGGGCAATAGCGTTTCGGACAACAGCCAAGCCTCTCCCTCAGCAGTCACCACAAACAGTCATGGCGGTTAGCAGCAATCAGATCTCATCTCAGCTTCAAGCACAGCCCCAAGAACCGCATCAAAAGCCAGGGCATGAGCCCTTACCCCAGACCTTAAATGCGGCTCAGGTGGCGTTGCGTTCAGTGACGAAAACCTATGGTAGCGTGGTCGCCATCGAAAATTTGACCCTGGATATTCCCGCAGGACGCTACTGTAGCCTATTGGGACCCAGCGGCTGCGGCAAAACCACCACGCTACGCCTAATTTCGGGGCATGAAGCGGTGACGCAGGGGCAAGTATTGATTGGCGATCGCTGCGTCAACAACCTGCCCCCCGCCAAGCGCAACACGGCGATGATGTTTCAGAACTACGCCCTGTTTCCCCACAAAACCGTGTGGCAAAACGTGGAATTTGGCCTCAAGATGCAGAAGGTACCTGTGCCAGAGCGGCGGCAGCGGGTGGGTGAGATGCTGGAGCTAGTGGGCTTAAGCCACATGGGCGATCGCAAGCCCCATCAGCTTAGCGGAGGCCAGCAGCAGCGCATTGCCCTCTCCAGAGCTTTGGTCACCCGGCCTCGAGTGCTGATGCTAGATGAACCCCTCAGCGCCCTGGACGAAAACCTGCGGGTGCGCATGCGGGGAGAGCTGCGCAATATCCAGAAGCAATTTGGTCTCACCTTTATTCAGGTGACGCACCATGTTGAAGAAGCCTTTTCCCTATCGGACCAAATCGTGGTGATGAACCACGGCCACATCGATCAAGTGGCCACCCCGTCGGAGCTGTTCAATAGACCCTCGTCCCGATTTGTTGCCAAGTTTATCGGCGACAATAATGTTTTCGTAGGCAAGGTAGTGCGCTGCGTCCCTGATGGAACCGGTCAAGAGCGGGTGGAGATAGAGGTACCGAACATCGGTATTCTAGTAGCAGTAGGCCATGGCGCTCAGCCAGGCACCGAGGCGGCCTGTTCGGTGCGGCCCGATCTGCTGGTTCTAGAAGACGATGAAGCCCAAGCGAGTCTTGTCTCATCGGGGGCCCCTGTCAACCGGCTTCAGGTCCGCATTACCGCCGTCGAGCTGACGGGCTATGTAACCCGTGTATCGCTTGTGGCAGACGCGACCGGACAACGTCTGCTACATATTCTGCGTACTGAGGACTGGCGTCGGTTGGCTTTGACGGAAGGCCAGAACCTATCGGCCTGCTGGTCTGCTGAAGATGGTGTATTTCTACCCCATTAAGGCTCCATCTCGGTACGAGCATCTAGACAGTAATTGAGGAGAGACAATCGATGACCCGAATTTCCCGACGTAAACTGCTTTACACTGGCTTGGCTGCCGGGGCTGCGGTAGCGACATCTCGCTGTGCTGCGCCTAAAGGCACGCCTAACAACCCGGCCACTGGCCCGGAAGTGAACGCCAATAATGCTAAGGACGTCACCCTGCGCCTCATTGGTACGGGCGTCTCCCAAATCAACGAGATTCGCGATAAGGCCCAAGAGGACCTTGGTTTCAAGCTAGAGATGCGCGCCCTCAGTACTGAAGAGAACAATCAGATTGCGATCACGCAACCAGATCAGTACGACATCTTCGATGGCGAATACTTCAGCCTTCCTTTAGTGGTTCCTTCTGGTAACCTACAGGCCATTGATGTCAACAAGATCACGGCCTGGGATAAAATCGTTCCCTTCTTTACCTCTGGTGAATTTAAGGGACTACCCGTAGAGACTTCCCAGGGAACGGCCCCCTACAGAGTGATGTACCTGACGGAGCCAGGCTCCACTGAGTTTTCGGATACTCCCACCGATTCCGCCACCCTGATTCCCTTCCAGTACAACGCCGACACCCTGGGCTATCGCCCCGACCTGGTGGGCCGCACAATTGAGAGCTGGGGAGAGCTGTTTGGCGAGGAGTTTCGCGGCAAAACCTCTATCCTCGATATCCCTCAAATCGGCATCATGGATGCGGCTATGGTGGCAGAGGCCCTGGGTCTAATGAGCTTTGGTGATAAGGGGGATATGACCCGTGAGGAGATTGACCAGCTCACCGAGATTCTGAAAGAGCAAAAGGCTAACGGCCAGTTCCGCGCGTTTTGGAAGACGTTTGACGAGTCGGTGAACCTGATGTCGTCTGGGGAGGTGGTGCTGCAGTCCATGTGGTCCCCGGCAGTAACGGCGGTACAGGCCCAAGGCATTGTCTGCGTCTACGCGCCATTGAAAGAAGGCTATCGTGGCTGGGGCGGCGGCGTTGGGCTCTCGAAGAACTTAGAAGGCATGGAGCTAGATGCGGCCTACGAGTACCTCAACTGGATGCTGGAAGGTTGGGTTGGTGCCTTTTTGGGCCGTCAAGGCTATTACAGCGCGGCTCCAGAAACGGCTAAGACCTATATGTCTGACGCAGAGTGGGCCTACTGGTATGAAGGGCAGCCTGCACCGGAGGACATTGTGGACCCATTCGGGAAAACCCTGGCGAAAACAGGGGCGACCCGTGATGGGGGTTCCTTCGAGGAGCGGTTCGGCAATATCGTGGTTTGGAACTCAACTATGAGCGAGAATACTTATCTTGTTCAAAAGTGGAATGAGTTTATTGCGTCGTAACTGAGCGCCATCGCTGGTGAATTGGCCCTGATGGGAGCACCTTTCGTTGCTCCCATCAGGGCATTTATAGCGATCGCCATATCGGTTAGGACAAAGGTGCGTTCTAGACCCCGTGCTCAGCGCGGGGTCTAGAACATTTCACCGTACTCTACCGCTCAACGGGCGCTATAAGTGCTTGTCAATTTGAGACTATCATAATCATCTTGAGTCCCAATGAGAGTATGCTAATCTCGCTCTAATACAAAAATTTGCAATCGCGGCAGCACATTGCACCACAGCTGTCGTGAGTATTACAAGCCCGTATTCAAGCTAGGTACCAATAAAGGCCGCCTTCGTCCGCTACTGCGAGGAGAACCCGAACGCGCTCGAGGTTCGACTCCACGGCAGCTAAATTTGAGCGTGCGAAGTATGTCAAAGTTTGTGGTCTAAGAACCATTCGTAGCCTGCTCGAAACGCGGCCTTGCCATCGACTTCAACAATGCTGCCGTGGGCAGGAATCACGCGCTCAAAATCCCAGGCCAGAACTTGCCGAACAGAGGCTTCAACCAGCGGCTTATCTCGGGTGCCCCACTTCTCCATGCGGGAGGGCTTGAGCTGGTTGTAGGATCCGAGCACTCGGGCCGCGAGCTGAGCTCCAAGGCTGCTATTTTGGTCAAAGTTGAAGGCGATGTCGGTGAGGATTAAGGTACGGCTAGGACGATGGTAAAAGACGGTCTCGTTAACCGTGGCGATTCCTTGGGGAAGGACGGCCTTAACCCCCCGAAACGGCAGATAGTCCAGCTCATTGGCGAACGTGCCAGCCCGATTTAGGATATCGTCTAGTTTCAAATCAGGGCGTCTGTCTGCAAGGCCCTCGACGCCCCAAACTGCTGCCTGCGGGTAGAGCGCTTGGGCCTGTCCAATGAACAAATGATGAAATAGGTTGGGGGCGATGATATGCCGCACGG
>JBARYO010000944.1:0-1787 GCA_049647905.1 Elainellaceae cyanobacterium
CACTATGCCCTAACGTCTTGTAAATGCCTTGCGCTATCCATCGGCGTACCCATTGGCACAATATGGCAAACTCATTTATCGGTGCAAGAATTTCACCTGAATTAGAAGAGGCGATCGCGGCCCGGATAGAGGCGACTGGGCAAACCAAATCAGACATTATGATCGCCGCCCTGACGCTGTATTTGGGGATGAAGCCCTGCCATGCCCGGCTTACCGCCATCGAAGAACACCTGTCTCGCATTGAAGGATTGCTCCAGGTGCCCCAAACGGGCCGCTGAGCTGAGCTAGGGGCAACAGCCGAGACCTAGTGGCTTGAGAATGCTGGAGTTGGCGATCCCTAGGACCGGGCAGGCACTGGGTTGGGACTCGTCCTACTAAAGCTCGCCACCAAAGCCAGCAGCAGCCACCAGAGAACGCTCACCTGAGGCCGGTACCACACTGTATCGACTAGCCCATGGGCCAGCATCCCCACCATAGCCGCCATGGTGGCTACCAACCAGAAAGCGTTCAAAGAAACCTCTGGCGACGCCTGGGCCTGCAGGCGTTGGAGACACCGCCAGCCGTGGCTAAACTCAACCAACAGCAGCCACAGAAAGCAAAGTAGCCCTATCACCCCGGTCTCAACCGAGATCTCTAGGAAGACAGAATAAGCGCTCAGAGCTGTATATCCAGGCTCTTGATAAAACGGGTAGACCTGGTTAAAGGCATCATTGCCCGGACCAATTCCCAAGATAGGCCGAGCTTTGATCATCTCCACCACAGCAGACCAGACATTAATGCGAAAGTTGTTGCTGCTGTCTTCCCGTCCGGAGAAGATGCTGGAAACGCGCTCTCGGAGGGGCGCAACGGCAGAAACGGCAACGGCAAGCGCAACGGCGGTACTTGCCAACAAGCCAGGTAAGGCCCAGCGACGCCAGGGGGGCGGCAGCGTACGGCTCCAGGTCTGTACTAACAGTCCTAGGAAGACAAACCCACCGGCCACAATCCCAATCCATCCCCCTCGGCTAAAGGTCAACACCAAGCAGGCCATGGTCACCAGAGCGATGGTCCCGGCGAGCAGTTTGCCCATGCCGCGCCACACCAGCACGGCGGCAGCGCTAAACAGCACAGCCGGAATGAGGTATCCCGCCAGCAAATTTGGGTTGCCGAGGTAGCTATAGACGCGGGTCGTTCCCGCTAGGGTAGAGTCCGGATCAACCCACGTGGCTAGGGCATTGGCCCCGAAAAACCACTGCCGCAGGCCCGCAGCAGCCACCACAAGAGCGGTAAGGAGATATGCCGTAATGGTCCAGTTGCGGATGCGTGGCGATCGCAACAGGTGAGAGAGCAGGGCAAATAAGAATAGGTACAGCGTCAGCTTAATCCAGCCGTCTATGGCATCCGCGCGCACCGGGGAAAATGCGGTCGCAACCGTGGAAATAGCCCAATATACTAGCACTACCAGATGTACTGGCGTCAAGGCTACCCGATCTCGCAGCAGCAGCAGCAGCCAAGCCGCGCTGCAGGCTAGGAGAATCAGCCCAATCATCGTAGTCGAGGTGAACGGAGCCACAGCACCCAGCAGCAGCACAAGGGCAACAGCGATCCCATGGGCCTGCCGCAACAGCCAGTTATCGCGCTGCCAGCTCGACAAAAACCCACTGAGACGGGTGAGGTAGGCACCTTGCCACAGAGGGTTAGAGGGGTCTGACAGCGGCATTAGGGTCAAGTGCTGCCAAACTGATTTGGGCTGAAGAAGTCTAGTCATAGTGGAGGCGAAGCTGGATAGACATCACGCTTGGCTATCC
>JBARYO010000945.1:0-1922 GCA_049647905.1 Elainellaceae cyanobacterium
CGGAGCAATTGAGTTCTATTGGACAAAGTTTCCTAAAGAAAGGTCTCATTTTTTATATCAAATTGTGTCAGATGGCTGGAGATGTGAGATTCTTCATGCGGATTTTGATACAAACAAGCAAGTGAACGCGGGACATTGGCATCCCGTCCATGCAGTGTCACAGAGGAGATAATCGGCACTCCTTTGTTCCTGGCTCAGGCCAGCCTGCAACACCACTTCACCTGCAATGAGGAGACTACCTGAATGTTTACCCACGTCAAGCCCACTGTCAGACATGTTGCGCCAGATGCTCTAAACGGACGTGCTCTGATCACTGTGGTCTACGTCTTGCTAGAGCCGCAGTACCAAAGCGCACTGTCGGCAGCCGTTCGCTCTATCAACAGCAATAATCCCAACATCGCGATTGAAATCAGCGGCTATTTGCTAGAGGAGCTGCGCAACCCTGAAAATTACGACGCCTTTAAAAATGACGTCGCCAAGGCCAATATCTTCATCGCCTCACTGATCTTTATTGAAGACCTAGCCGAAAAGGTTGTCGAGGCCGTACAGCCCCACCGCGATCGCCTCGACGCCGCCATTGTCTTCCCCTCCATGCCCCAGGTGATGCGCCTCAACAAGCTGGGCAGCTTCTCCATGGCCCAAATGGGCCAGTCGAAGAGCGCGATCGCCTCCTTCATGAAGAAGCGTAAGGAAAACTCCGGCAGCAGCTTCCAAGACGCCATGCTGAAGCTGCTGCGCACTCTGCCCAAGGTGCTGAAGTACCTGCCGGTAGAAAAGGCCCAGGACGCCCGCAACTTCATGCTCAGCTTTCAATATTGGCTGGGGGGCTCCTCGGAGAACCTAGAGAACTTTTTGCTGATGCTGGTGGACAAGTACGGCGACGTTCAGGCCCCGGACGGCTCCTCCATCCGCTACCAAGACCCGGTTACCTACCCCGACATTGGTATCTGGCATCCTCTCTCCCCCACGATGTTTGAGGACGTCAAAGAATACCTCAACTGGCATCAGTCCCGCCCCGATATCAGCGACGACCTCAAGGATCCTTCAGCGCCCTGCGTTGGTCTTGTCCTGCAGCGCACCCACCTAGTCACCGGGGATGACGCCCATTACGTGGCTATGGTACAGGAGCTAGAGTGCATGGGAGCCAAGGTGATTCCTGTGTTCTCCGGTGGACTAGATTTCTCCAAGCCGGTCGAAGCATTTTTCTTCGACCCCCTGCTCAAAGATCAGGCCATTGTCGACGCTGTGGTGTCCCTCACCGGATTCGCCCTTGTCGGTGGCCCCGCCCGCCAAGACCACCCCAAGGCCATCGACACCCTGAAGCGGCTAGACCGGCCCTATATGGTGGCCCTGCCCCTGGTGTTCCAAACCACAGAAGAGTGGGAGGAAAGCGAGCTAGGCCTGCACCCCATTCAGGTGGCGCTGCAAATTGCGATTCCCGAGCTGGATGGGGCCATTGAGCCTATTGTGCTATCGGGCCGCGACGGCAGCACCGGCAAGGCGATCGCCCTCCAGGATCGCGTCGAGGCGATTGCGCAGCGGGCGCTGAAGTGGGCCAACCTGCGGCGGTTGTCCAAGCTGCAAAAGAAAGTGGCCATCACGGTCTTTAGCTTCCCGCCGGACAAAGGCAACGTGGGCACCGCCGCCTACCTAGACGTGTTTGGCTCTATCTATCGGGTGATGGAAGCCCTGAAAAACAATGGCTACGACCTGCCGGAGCTACCGGAGTCTGCCGAGGCGCTGATGCTGGAGGTGCTGCACGACGCCCGCGCCCAGTACAACAGCCCCGAGCTCAACGTGGCCTACCGGATGTCGGTGCCCGAGTATGAGCGGCTGACGCCCTACTACAAAAAGCTAGAGGAGAACTGGGGAGCGGCCCCCGGCAATCTGAATAGCGATGGCCAAAACCTGCTTGTCTACGG
>JBARYO010000946.1:0-4524 GCA_049647905.1 Elainellaceae cyanobacterium
GGTATCTTCCCCCAGCTTAGTTGCGGCACTTTCCAAAGCTGGTGCCCCGACTTTGTCTAGTAAAAACGGCAAACAGGGCGCTAGAAAGGCTGTAAGCGCTAGAACATCCATCGCTTGAAACGTCCCACAAGTTAGTTTTATTAAGACTCCCAAAAAAATGCTGCTCTTCGACAGAAAAGAGCAGCAAAGCGAGAGTGAGACGAAACCAGAAACCTGTATCGCCAGGTCGGATTCTCAGATCTAACCAAAGCGACCTGAAACATACTCCTGAGTTGCTTCTTGTTGAGGAGACTGGAAGATGCGCTCGGTATTGTCATACTCCACCAGATAGCCCACCTTACCGCCCGCGTCCGTTTCCTCAGCGTTGTAGAAGGCCGTCATATCAGAAACGCGAGACGCCTGCTGCATATTGTGGGTGACGATGATGATCGTGTACCTTTCCTTTAGCTCCGACATCAGATCTTCCACCTTCAGCGTGGAGATAGGGTCTAGCGCCGAGCAGGGCTCATCCATCAAAATCACGTCAGGCTCAATGGCGATCGCCCGAGCGATGCACAGACGCTGCTGCTGACCCCCGGAGAGCGACAGGCCACTTTCCTTCAGCTTATCTTTCACCTCATCCCACAGGGCCGCTCCCTTTAGGGAGTCTTCCACCAGCTCATCCATGTCACCCTGGTAGCCGTTGATCTTAGCGCCAAAGGCAATATTGTCGTAGATCGACTTGGGGAAGGGATTGGGCTTCTGGAATACCATACCAATGCGGCGGCGCAGCTCCACCGGGTCCACGCCCTTGGCGTAGACGTCGGTACCCTTGTAGGTAATCCGGCCTTTAACCTTAGCGCTGGGAATCAGGTCATTCATGCGGTTGAAGCAGCGCAGAATGGT
This sequence comes from Elainellaceae cyanobacterium, assembly GCA_049647905.1. Classification (GTDB taxonomy): domain Bacteria; phylum Cyanobacteriota; class Cyanobacteriia; order CAKZMO01; family CAKZMO01; genus JBCCAG01. Next base: position 886 of record JBARYO010000946.1, read on the forward strand.
GCTCTTGCCGCAGCCGGAGGGGCCAATGAAGGCCACGATCTTGCGCTGTGGAATATCCAGATAAACGTCTCGCACTGCGAGGCTGGAGCCGTAGTAGACATCGACATCTTCGGCTTTGAAGGTGAGCTGGGTGGCCTGCTCAGAGACGATGGAATCAACCATAGGGAACCTTCCTTATAGATTTGGGGACTACAGTAAAGGGATTTAGCTGCGCCGCTGAAACTTGTTGCGCAGAATAATTGCAACCGAATTCATCAGCAGCAGCACAATCATCAGCAAAATAATGCCGCTGGCTGCAATATCGTGAAACTCGCGCTGGGGACGACCCACCCAGTTGAAAATCTGAATGGGCAGGACAGTAAACGGGCTTTGAGGGCCTTCAGGAAGAAACGAAATAAACGTCAGTGCCCCGATAGTAATCAGCGCAGCCGTTTCGCCGATAGCTCTAGATAACCCTAGAATAGCCCCGGTCAAAATACCGGCGATCGCGCTGGGCAAAACATGGACCCGGACCACTTGCCAACGGGTCGCGCCAAGGGCATAACCTGCCAGTCGAGTGCTGTCCGGGACGGCCCGCAGCGCTTCTCGGGTCGCCACAATAATAATTGGGAGAATCAGCAGCGAAATCGTCAGCGCCCCGGTCAAAAGGCTGCGCCCCCCGGTCAGAGGCCCCAACCACCGCACAAACACCTGCAGACCCAGAAGGCCGTAGATAATGGAGGGGACGCCCGCCAAGTTATTGATGTTGACCTCAATCAGCTGCGTAAGCCAGTTGTCGGACGAGAATTCTTCTAGATAAATTCCGGCACCAACCCCCAGGGGAAAGGCCACCAGCGCCACAAGGCCGAGCAGCCAGACGCTGCCGGCAAGCGCTGAAAGAATACCCGCTCTTTCTGGTTTACGGGAGGGAAAGCTCGTGACAAATTGCCAATCGAAGCTGGCTAATCCATCGGTCAATACATCGAATAGCAGCGCCGCCAGCACCATAATTGCAATGGCGATCGCGGCCCAGGTCAAAAAAGCAAAAATATTGTCAATGAGGTAGCGCCTTTCTAAATTGACGTTGAATCTTGACGCTCTGTCGCCTTTAGAATCAAGGGATATTGGATTTTGAGTCGTCATTATTCGTACTTCTCCCGGAAACGGCGAACAAACCAGAAGCTAAAGACGTTGAGGACTAAGGTGATTAGGAATAGCGTCATTCCTACCGCGTAGATAGTTTTGTAGGCCAATGAGCCTGCAGGAGTGTCCCCCAAGCTGACCTGCACGATGAACGCTGTCATCGTCATTACCGGAACCAAAGGATTGAGGCCCAACCGGGGATTTTGGCCAGCCGCTAGGGTCACGGTCATCGTCTCGCCAATGGCCCGGGAGATGGCCAGAATGACGGCAGAAACAATCCCAGAGAGCGCTGCAGGAATAACGATAGATAAAATAGTTTCTCGCTTAGTTGCGCCAAGGGCATAGGAGCCATCTTTGAGGCTGCGAGGTACGGCATAGATTGCGTCCTCACTTAGGGAGGCCACAATCGGTGTGATCATGATGCCCAGTACAATACCGGCGCTAAGGGCGTTAAAGCCTTGCAGACCTGGTATGAACGTCTGGAGCAGGGGGGTGACAAACAACAGCGCAAAATAGCCAAACACCACGCTGGGGACACCTGCTAGAATCTCTAGCACGGGCTTGAGAACGCTGCGGGCTTTGGGGCTGGCATATTCGCTCAGGCAGACGGCAATCAGCAGCCCCAAGGGTAGGGCCACAAGAATTGCGATTCCTGACGTCAGCACGGTAGCGCTGATCAGGACAAAAATGCCAAATTGTCCGCTGCTAAATAGCGGCGTCCATTTAGTATCGGTCAGGAAGTGAACTATCGAAACTTCCTGGAAAAAGGCGGTAGTTTCGAAAATGAGCGTGAGGACAATGCCAATCGTAGTCACCACAGAGACGAACGCGAAGACGCCACAGATAGACTTGACAAGCGCTTGCGATATTTTCGCGGCTTTACGATTGGGCTTCCACATCTCCGAAACCGTAGGAGAGGAAAGATCGACAGTAGGCATGGGTTTAAAACCAATAGTTTGAGATAGCGTCGCTAAGCATCGGGAGCCGACTGAATGCTGGATACCAATGAGCGGTTGCCACTAGGCTGCAAACGTTGAACTTAAAAAATGCTGTAGGAGCCTCGCTGCCCCTACAGCATACAGGTAGCAGAAGCCGTACTACTAAGGCTTAGGTCTGCAGTACCGACAGACTTTAGAGCTTGTCAGCTAGCTTCACGCCTACAGAAGATCCTCCTTCATAGATGGAACCCGTCGTGCCGTCTTCAAGGCGAGTATTGGCTTTTTCGACAATCTCACCAGGTAGGGGAATGTAGCCCACTTCAGAAATTAGGCTCTCGTTGGCCTGGTCGATTTGGTAGTCTGCAAACGCCTTTACTTGGGGCTTGGTCTCGTAGGACTCCGTCTTCACGTAGAAGAATATGGGACGTGACAGCGGGTTGTAGGTCCCGTCAGCAATGTCGTTGGCGTCAGGCTGCATGCACTCGCCTTCAGAGTTCTCGATGGCGACAGACTTCAAAGAATCTTGGTTCTCTTCGTAGTAAGCGTAGCCAAAGAAGCCCAGGCCACCAGTGTCTGACTGAACACCCTGGACAATGACGTTGTCATCTTCACTAGCGGTGTAGTCGCCGCGGCTCTCGCCCTCTTCGCCCGTGGTGGCGTCGGTGAAGTAGTCATAGGTACCGGAGTCGGTGCCAGGACCATACAGACCCAGCGGCGTATCGGGATAGGACGAGTCGATTTGGTTCCAGCTGGTGATCGTACCTTCAGCGTCGGGAGCCCACATCTGACCCAGCTGGTCAGCGGTGAGGCACTCGGCCCAGTCGTTCTCGGGGTTGACAACAACGGTGATGCCGTCGAAAGCAACAGGCACTTCGATGAATTCGATACCAGCTTCGGCACACAGATCCATTTCTTCTTGCTTGATGGGCCGAGAGGCGTTGGAGATGTCGGTCTCACCCGCGCAGAACTTCTTGAAGCCACCACCAGAGCCCGATACACCGACGGTAACGCGAGCATCAGGATTCTCGGCCATGAATTCCTCAGCCATGGCTTCAGAAATCGGAAATACGGTACTAGAGCCATCCACTAAGACGTCTCCACTGACGCCTTCGCCACCCTCAGCAGACGCTGTGTCAGCTGAGCCATCTGCACCCGTATCGGTCGCCGCAGGCTCACCACCGCTACAAGCTGCAACCGTGGCAGCTAGAGACAGGGTGAAGGCTGCGTACAAAGCCTTTTTACGAAAAATCATGTGTTTCCTCTCAGCTCAATTTTAACACCACACAATGGCGTTGTTCGGGTAGAGCATAAACGCTGAACGTAAACACGAGGTTAAGATCGGGGCGATCGGCGGGGTTTTGGGGACTCTTTTACCTCTTTAGGTACATAGAGCTAGTCGAATGGCCTACGACAGGTGGGGACCAGATGAGGATCTGCGGCCTGCTCCATTCGGGTTACTTATAGCGATCGCTCTCCTTAAATTCAGCAGAGTATGCTTAAACGAACACCTCGCCACTGATCTGTCGTCAATGTCTAGCTTCAATCTCGCCCCACAGCTTGCTCAAGATCTCGCGTTACC
>JBARYO010000947.1:0-5037 GCA_049647905.1 Elainellaceae cyanobacterium
ATAACCTCAAAGAGTGGCTATTGCGTCGGGGGAGCGCCTTCTCAGAAAAGGCGCGGCAGTATGGCCTGCCCCATCCCAGGGGCTTGCTGCTAGTGGGCATTCAGGGCACTGGCAAATCCCTCACGGCTAAAGCGATCGCCCACCATTGGCACTTGCCATTGCTGCGGCTTGACGTGGGGCGATTATTTGCTGGCCTCGTCGGCGAATCAGAATCTCGGACGCGGCAGATGATGCAGCTGTCAGAAGCGATGGCCCCCTGTATTCTCTGGATTGATGAGATTGACAAAGCCTTCACTGGAGCAGACGGGCGCGGCGATTCAGGCACTACAGGCCGCGTGTTTAGCACATTTATTACCTGGCTTTCGGAAAAGACCTCCCCTGTCTTCGTCGTAGCAACAGCCAATAATATTCAGGCTCTACCACCAGAAATGTTGCGACGGGGGCGCTTCGACGAAATTTTCTTCATTGGCCTGCCTAGCCAGGACGAACGCAATTCCATTTTCAAGGTCCATCTATCTCGGCTGCGACCTCACAATGCTAAAGGTTATGACTTGAGCCGGCTGGCCTACGAAACCCCAGATTTTTCGGGCGCTGAGATCGAACAGATTATTATTGAGGCGATGCATACCGCCTTTAGCCAAGACCGAGACTTCACCACCGATGATATCTTGGAAGCCGCCAGTCAAATCGTCCCGCTCGCCCGCACCGCCAAAGAGCAGACCCAGGCGCTACAGGATTGGGCGGCGTCAGGACGAGCGAGGCTAGCCTCGCGTATGTCATTTACCTCCCAGCTGTAGTACTCTAATTGAGTCAACCGACACGACGGTGGAGGGTGCTAGCGAGTGCTGTCACGGCTAATTCAAGTATTCATTGGCGTAAGTTTGGCAATCGGGCTGTTGTTTGGTGCCGGGGTAGTTGCAGCGCGCTACTTCATGACGCGATTAACAGCGCTACCGCCCCGTCCAACCTTTTCAGAAGAGGCTGTTGCCACTGCTCTGCCAGATGGAACTGGCGCGGCCAATGGCACATCACCGGCAGCGCCCTCTGACCTGTCCCAACCCGGAGCGGCCCCAGATTCCCCGCCAGTCGATGACGCCAACGCCTACCAGGCGCGGGTCATTCAGCCCATTGGCCTTATCCTCAGGCAGGGACCAGACGCCTCCACGACGCAGCTTGGCGGTATCGACTACAATGATGAGCTGACGGTCCTCAGCGAAAGCGACAATGGGGAATGGATTCAGGTCAGGCTGTTGGGAAGTGAGGTGATCGGCTGGGTCAAGGCCGGCAACACGGAACCCCTAGATGAACCAGTAAATTAGACCAGTCCCGCTGACCGTAGTGGTCAAAGCTTGACCCCTGTTAACTTATTTGACTCAATTGAAAATTTTAGTTGCGAAGCCAGCATCGGCATCCAGCTGCAGCGGTAGATCGTGGTAGCGTGAGCAGAACTAAAATGTTGCTTTTACTCGCGATCGCAGAACAAACCGCATGTACAACAAAAATACTGAGAAGGACTGGTGGACAGCTGGAATTACAGCGGCATTGGGTGCCGGGGTTGTGACGACGCTGGCGGTGAGTCATGGCCAAAGTCCCTTAGTTGCTCTTTCTGTTACGGCTGTTGCCACCGCTGCGGCCCTGTTGATTGATCACATCCTGTAGCAGCAGCAGGTCAACCTACTTTTCTAGGCTTGAGGGCGCTTGTTTACGGTTGCGGTTAGGAGATTGTAGCCACATTAGGAATCCTGTGATGAGCAGGGTCAGCAGTCCTAATGCATTCAAGAACGGGTAAACAAGCTCCAGATTGATTTGGCCGAACTTGCCTCGATGCATCTCTAGTAGCCAAAGCAAGTCGTCAGCACCCCCGCTAAGGACGGCAAATTGAAACAGCACCCCCGTCGACAACGTCAGCAGCAGCGGCAGCAGCATCACGGGAACTAATGCCTTATGGAGCTGTCGCAAACGGGCTTGATTAAATGTCATAGATCAAGATTTAAGACGTTCTGTTGAGGAAGCGCTTGTGAAAACAGCGTCATGACTGAAAGCGCTTTTTCAGAGACATCAGCAGAAACGGACCTGCAATCAATAGCCCAAGTAAAGATTCCCCAATACCCAAGGAAAATCCTTCAGACAGGCTGGCTTTAGAGATTGATGCTACAGAGGCTGCTTGAGTAGAGGGATCCGCCTCTACCGACAGGTCAGATGATGGCATGATCATCTCATTTCTGTTGGCCTGGTTAGGCAATTCACGGGTTGCGGCGTCGGGAGGCGGGACGTGGTGTTCCTCGGCGTCGGCGTTTGCTTCGGGTTCAGCCACTTCCCCATGGGAGCCACCATGGGCGACAGCCTCTGAACTAGCTATCAGCTGTGCTCCGAAAGCGAGGAAGATGCTCCCGAAAGCCTTCCAGTAATGCTTGTTCCAATGCGCCACAGATATTTCCTTCCAGTACTACCCCTGTGTAGTCTCGCACCTGGAGATGAAATCGAGATGAAATCAGAATGGGTTGTCAGTCGCCAGACCTCAACTGTGACTAGCGACTGCTTGTGACTGGCGACTGCTATGAAATCAGCCGTTTTCGAGCTAGCGATCTGGAGGGCTTTGAAGAATTCGACCCGCATTTAAAATCGCGAGTAACGCCACACCGACATCGGCAAATACCGCTTCCCAAAGGGTAGCAACGCCAATAGCACCTAGGGCGATGAAGAGCGCTTTAACGGCCATGGCAAGAATAATATTTTGCCAGACAATCCTTAGGGTTTTACGGGCGATCGCAATGCTTTCAGCCACCTTTGAGGGAGCATCGGTCATGATCACCACATCGGCAGTCTCAATAGCCGCATCGGAACCCAAGCCGCCCATGGCAATGCCCACATCGGCCCTCGCAATGGCAGGAGCATCATTGATGCCATCCCCCACAAAGGCAACCTTAACTCTGGTTTGACTAGCACGATGGAGGAAATCTTCTAGGGCGTTAACCTTACCTTCAGGCAAAAGTTCGGCCCGGTATTGATCAAGTCCGAGTTTTTTAGCAATGGTGTCAGCTACAGATTGGCTGTCACCGGTGAGCATTGCGGTTTCAATGCCCCGCTCGTGAAGGGCACGAATTGCCTCGATCGCATCTTCCTTGAGTTCGTCGGCGATGATGATACGCCCGCTGTATGTTCCATCGACAGCGATATGAGCTACCGTACCGTCTACGGTGCAAACATCGTGAGGAATATTTTCTCTGTGCAAAAGGCGATCGTTACCGGCCAGTACGGTACGACCATGCACCTGAGCCCGAATGCCGTGACCGGCGATTTCTTCGTAGCGCTGTACTGCTGATTCATCTACCGCTTGGCCGTAGGCTTGGCGAATGGACTGGGCTACTGGATGGTTGGACTGAGATTCCACCTGGGCCGCGAGCAGCAGCAGTTGATGCTGGCTCAAGCCGTTGTGGGTAACCACATCAGTGACGCGAAAGTTGCCCTGGGTGAGGGTGCCTGTCTTATCAAACACCACCATTTTTACCTGGGCCAAGGCATCTAAAAAAGTGGAGCCTTTCACTAAAATGCCCCGTTTCGCCGCCCCCCCGACGCCGCCAAAATAGCCCAGGGGGATGCTGATGACTAGGCCACAAGGGCAGGAAATGACCAACAGCACCAGCGCCCGATAGGTCCACTCTGCTGAAGTGGCCTCCGGGATAACGAGCGGCGGCAAAATTGCTACAGCGAGGGAAAGAAACACCACAACCGGTGTGTAGTAGCGGGCAAAGCGGGTGATGAATTTTTCGGTATCGGCCTTTTTGCTGCTGGCGTTCTCCACCAACTCCAGGATTCTAGAGATGGAAGATTCACCAAAGGGCTTGGTCACCAGTATCGTCAGTACGCTGGACTGATTGATCATGCCTGCCAGCACGGTATCTCCCGCGTCAACAGCGCGCGGCACCGATTCCCCCGTCAGGGCAGAGGTGTCTATCAAGGATTTGCCCTCTAAGATGTCGCCATCCAGCGGCACCTTTTCCCCAGGCCGCACTAAAATGAGGTCCCCTACGCTGACGGATTCTGGCGAGACGTCCCGCAGGCCGCCGTCCACCTTCAGATTGGCCGTATCAGGCCGGACTTCCAGCAAGGCTTTGATAGACCGGCGCGATCGCCCTACTGAATAGCCCTGAAACAGCTCCCCCACCTGAAAAAACAGCATCACAGCGACGGCTTCTGGCACCTCGTGAATGGCGATCGCCCCCAGGGTTGCAATCGTCATCAGAAAGTTCTCGTCAAAGATCTGTCCCCGTAGAATGTTGCGCCCGGCGGTGGTCAAGACGCTCCAGCCGCTAATTAGATAGGCCGGCATCAGGACTGCATACTCAGCAATGGCAAAGGGGGTATTGTGCAGCGCGTCATTAAAAATTAACCCCACCAAAAATAGTGCAGCGGCGATCGCCATTGGCGTCAGCTCTCGCAAGGTCAACTCTGCTGAGCCATGGTCATGGCTGTGTCCGTGGTGAGGATTGGGGTCGCAGCTACCGCAGCTGGCGTGGCTTTCTGACATAGGCGGGGATTAAAAAATGAGCTGAACAACTGAAGAGCTGTTCAGATGTTAGAGGAAAATGACAGGCTTTGACAACCCAGGTGGCTCAGAGCTAGAACAGGCTGTTGAGAACAGGCCGCTATCCTTCGTCAATATGTTCGGCCACGTCTCGGTAGAGGGTAAGCACGTGGCCATCCGACAGGCTATAGCAAACGTTACGGCCTTGGCGACGATATTTAACCAGCCGCTGCGATCGCAGTACCCGCAGCTGATGTGACACTGCCGACTCTCCCATCTTTACAGCCGCCGCCAGATCGCAGACGCAGAGTTCTTGCTGGGCCAAGGCTGAGATCAGCTTCAGGCGGTGGGGGTCGGAAAGAGCGCTGAAGAACTCCGCCATCCGCTGAGCTTTTTCAGTCTCAAGCACTTCTGGCTGAACCTGCCGGACATTGTCTAGGTGGACGATAGGCTCCTCGCAGCCAGGGGCATCCGTACTACGGGATATTCTATCTGTGGAGTGGGAAGCGGCC
>JBARYO010000948.1:0-6733 GCA_049647905.1 Elainellaceae cyanobacterium
GACAAACTGTGGCGACTCTCGGGGCAGAGGTGGTTTTGGCACAATTGTCCTGTCGGCATCTGCAGGCTGATTCAGCGGAGCATCTTTGGGAGGCAAATGAGGCAGGGGCACAGCTATGTTGGCTCTACGTAATTGATTTCGAGACGCTGCGGGGTTAGATCTAAACTCTACAGCAGCATATCCTGAGTACCTTTACAGACTTGCTTGATAGCAGATAGCCTGCTGACTCAGCAGATACTTAGGGGTATTCACCCATAGATGCAAGACGTCCGGATATCAGTATGGTGCCAGCCACTGATACTCACCTGAATTCAAAACCCTGATTTCCCAATGTGAACTGAAAGCTAGGTCGCTGGAGCTAGATGTTGGCTTGCCCAAAATGACCTACTGGTCGACGCTGCCGTAATTCTAACCTCTATGGCATTCACCTCCATGCTCGCTCTAAGCGCCTTAGCGCCAGAGGTCAACCCAGCGCGAAGACCTCTGGCTAAGGGCATTCAGCTAGTCGTCGTAGCGCAGCAGCCTTCGGTAAAATGACCGAGAAAAATCGGTTATTTTGGCCGACTTCACATTAAACAGCACATCAATGAGATAGTCGACAAACTCAAAATTCGCCAGCGTGATCTCGTAGCTCAGTTCTTCGTTGTCGTCAAATCGGATCAAGCAGCGCGTTAGGTCTGCTGGCAGTGACGATACGGTCCAGGTGGCCAAAAACGGAATGCCTTGGGCCCCTTCAATCTGCCGATCGCCCTCAAGGTTACCGCGCTGGTAGAGGCTGATGGCATAGGGCAAAGCGCTGCGCTTTCTCCCCTGATAGTAGGGACTATAGACGTTAACGTCTCGCTCAACAGCTGGCTTTAAGTCTTTAAGAGACATAGGCATTTCCCGTTTACGGGTACTCGCAACTCTCGAAATAGGGGCTGAGGATAATAGTGTCTATACCAGGGTACTAGTATGCCCTGATCTTCTATCATCTATCCTGTGGCATTCTAATGTTTTTAGATTCTCGTACGATATAAGGGGGATACCCTGCATCTTATTAGAGTAGGTGGAGCAGGTGAAGATATAGGGAAAATATGGCACTACAGATTACAGTCATCGGCGGCGGGGCGGCAGGGTTTTTTGCGGCGATCGCCTGCGCCGAGGCTCACCCTAGCGTGCGGGTTACGCTGCTGGAAGCGGGGCGGTGCTGCCTTGCTAAAGTAGCCATCTCTGGCGGTGGACGCTGTAACGTCACCCATGCCTGCTTCGAACCGGCTCGATTGGTGACCCATTACCCCCGCGGTGGCCGGGCGCTGCAGGGTGCCTTCAGCCGCTTTCAACCTCAGGATACGGTGCGGTGGTTCAGCGATCGCGGGGTGCCGCTCAAAACCGAGACCGATGGCCGCATGTTTCCCACCACGGATGACTCTGCCACCATTGTGGACTGCCTGCAGCAGGCGGCGCGGCGGGTCAAGGTTGAGGTGCGCACGGGGGCGGCAGTAAGTACCCTAGAGCGCCGCGATCGCTTCCACATTGGGCTCAAATCTGAGGCGCTGCTTGCCGACCGAATTATTTTAGCCACCGGTAGCAGTCCTAAAGGCCATGCCTTAGCGCGCGCGCTAGGGCACCACATCGAGCCGCCGGTGCCATCGCTATTCACCTTCACAGTCCATGACGCTGCCCTACGACGCTTGGCTGGCGTCAGCGTCAACGCCGTGCGCATCCAGATGCCGCTATCCAAGGGCAAGGTTTTGGAGCAGACGGGGCCGCTGTTGATCACGCATTGGGGCTTCAGTGGTCCAGCGGTGCTCAAGCTTTCAGCCTGGGGGGCACGCCATCTTCATGGCGGCGGCTATCGCACAACGCTGCGGGTGAACTGGCTCCCGGACCAAACCGAAGAATCCCTGCGGCAAGCCTTGCTTCAGGCGAAAGCGACTATTCCAAAGCGAGCTATTGCGGCACCGCCAGCCGCCCTAGCACCGGCTCTCCCCAAACGGCTGTGGAGCTATCTCCTAGCAAAAGCCGATCTAGATTCGCAAACTCAGTGGGCACAGCTTTCCAAGGGGGGGCTGCATCGGTTGATCCAAGAGCTAAGCCGGGGAGACTTTACGGTACAGGGGAAAGGAACCTTCAAAGACGAGTTTGTCACTTGTGGCGGCGTCAAGCTGTCCGAAGTCGCGTTCAAAACTATGGAAAGCCGCCGCTGCCCTGGACTCTACTTCGCTGGGGAAATCCTGGATATTGATGGCATTACCGGCGGCTTCAACTTCCAGAGCGCCTGGACTACTGGCTGGCTGGCGGGGCAATCGGCGGGGCAATCCTCAGGTCATCTTGCTCAATCGCCTCCTCAATCGCTAAAAAAGCCCAGCTGCTCGGTCCCATCGGTTGCCCCTTCTGAAGCTTGAGATGGCTTGCGCCTAGAGCGTCCGCTCAAGCCAACGGCGATGTGGGAGTGCTTTTCAATCTGGCGCATTACCGCTTTGGCCCGCTGGATGACGGAACTAGGCAACCCGGCCAGCCGGCCAGCCTCAATACCGTAGGATCGGTCCGCGCCGCCGGGACGGACCTGGTGCAAAAAGATAATCTCGTCGGGCATCTCCTTCACCGTGACCTGATAGTTGGCGACGTTGGTGAGCAAGGACGCCAGTTCATTTAGCTCGTGATAATGGGTGGCGAAGATGGTGCGAGCCCGGATGTCAGTGGCCAAATACTCAGCCACGGCCCAAGCGATGGATAGGCCGTCAAACGTCGCGGTCCCGCGTCCAATTTCATCCAGCAGCACCAGGGATTTGGCCGTAGCGTGGTTCAAAATATTGGCGGTTTCGTTCATTTCCACCATGAAGGTGGACTGCCCCGTCGCCAGGTCATCGACAGCCCCCACACGGGTAAAGATGCGATCGCAGACCCCAAGGCTGGCAGCGCTAGCGGGGACAAAGCTGCCAATCTGCGCCATGAGCTGAATCAACCCCACTTGACGCAGGTGGCAGCTTTTGCCGCTGGCATTGGGGCCGGTGAGGATAATTAAATCGGGGATGCCTTTTGTACTGGGGGTTTCGACCGTGCCGGACCCGAGGTGGGTGCCATTGGGGACAAAAAAGCCCGCCGGGAGCGACTGCTCAACCACGGGATGACGCCCCTGCTCAATGGTGATCTCGCGGCTGGGCAGCATCTGCGGGCGGCAGTAGCCCTGGTAGAGGGCAATTTCTGATAGTCCCGCCAGCACGTCTACAGCCGCAATGCTTTGGGCGATGGTGCGAATGTCATCGGCATAGGTGGAGATCTCTGCCCGCAGCTGGGCAAAGATTTCGTATTCTAGGGCATTAATGTGGGTACGGGCCTTGAGGACCCGCTCCTCCCGCTCCTTCAGCTCCTGGGTGACGTAGCGCTCTTCGTTGGTTAGGGTTTGCTTACGGGCATAGTCATCAGGCACCTGGTCTAGCTTCGACCTCGTGACGCTGATGTAGTAGCCAAAGGTCTTGCTAAAGCCCACTTTTAGGGTGCTGATACCGGTGCGATCGCGCTCTGTGGCCTCTAGGTTAGCAATCCAGGCTTGGTCATCGGCGATCTGCTGCCGCATGTGATCGAGCTGGTCGTGGACGCCATCGCGAATCAGGTTCCCCTCGGTGAGGTAGATGGGCGGACTCTCCACCAGATGGGCCAGCAGGCGACGACCCTGGGTTTCTAAGTGGGGCGGCACCAGCTGCAGCGCTGCTAAGTAGGGTGATCTGGCTTGGCGCACCAGCGCCGCCAAATCCGGCAGCTTGGTGAGGGAATCGGCCAAGGCCATAATTTCCCTGGCGTTGGCGGTGCCCGCCCCGGCCCGGCCCGTCAGCCGCTCTAGGTCATAGATTTGCTTCAGCATTTGCAGCAGCGCCTGCCGCAGCGGCCCATTGTCAATCAGCTCCTGGATGGTGTCCTGACGGGCGTGGATGCCCCCTAGGTCCAATAGGGGCTGCAGCAGCCAGCGCCGCAGCGATCGCCCCCCCATGGCGGTTACCGTCCGGTCTAATGCCCACAGCAGGGAGCCATGGAAGGTGCCATCCCGCGCCGTCTGGGTAATTTCTAGGTTACGGCGGCTCTGGTGATCGATAACCAGGTATTCCGTCAGGGTATAGGTGGACACTGGCTGCAGCAGCACCGGCACCTGCTTCTGGGTATCTTCTAGGTACTGTAATAGCCCCCCAGCCGCCCGCACCGCCAGCGGCATGCGCTCGCAGCCCAACCCTTCTAGCGATCGCACCCGAAAGCGCTCCAGCAGCCGCTGTCGCGCCTCGCTCTGCACAAAGGGAGTTTGGGGGCGAAAGGTGTAGCAAAACCGAGGGGGGAGGCAGTCGGGCAGCTGGTCGGATAGCTCTCCGGGGCGCAGAAACCCGCCTAGGTCGGGGGCGTTGGTGGGGACCAACACTTCAGAAGGCGACAGCCGCATCAGCTCTTGGCTGAGCTGGTCTAGCCCGGTGCATTGAGTGGTGAGAAATTCCCCTGTCGAGACATCGGCATGGGCCAGCCCCCAGTGTTGCCCCGCAATCACCACCGCCACCAAAAAATTATTGCGCCGGGCCTCCAGCATCCCCTCTTCTAAAATGGTGCCGGGTGTGACAACCCGCGTCACCTCTCGCCGCATCAGCTTGCCCTGGGCTTCGCTGGCGGTCTCCACCTGGTCACAGATGGCGATCGCATAGCCTTTCTCCAGCAGCTGGGCGCAGTAGCGCTCCACGGCGTGGTGGGGAATGCCCGCAAGGGGCACCCGTCCCACCGTTTTGCCGGCTTCCTTGCTGGTGAGCACCAGCTCCAGCTCCCGAGACACCAGAATGGCATCTTGAAAGAAGGTCTCGAAAAAGTCGCCGATGCGATATAGCAGCAGGGCATGGGGATGCTGTGCCTTCACATCCACATATTGTTGAAACATGGGGGTGAGGCGATCGCGCTCTATCTGCCGGTAGTCTGCGTAGCGAACGGTGTGCTTAACGAGACGCTCGGGCAGGTCGTCGAGGAGCTGTTGAGCATCTGGGGATGGCGTAGGCACATCGGTCATAGGGAACGTGACACAACTTAGGTGTGGGGTTTGGGCGGAAGACAGGCGATCGGCGATCGCTCAGGACGTTGTGAAAAGTAGGTGTAGAGTGCTGCGAAACAGACGCAGAGCGCTGCGCGACAAGTGCAATAAAGCTTACGGGAGGTAGCCAGGTTTGTCCACTCCTAAGGAACCGTAATCAATCCTGAGGTTGCCCTAGGTCCGCTCTAACCGTGAGATTTGTTGACGTCTCTGAAACAATTTGCCAAGGCACCTCGACAATTTGGCCATAAACATTGCCAAACCCCATTGTCAGAGAACTTAATATTTGTAATACTTATTAATAATTCGGAAATGCATTGCCAAACCGATGCATTTTTCAAGTACAGCCGTTCACATGTATCAAGCTCAAATATAATGACTGGATTTATTCGGGGTCTGTTTGGCTCCAAAAAGAATGAAACTGACGCAGGCAGCAGCGCTAGGCCAAAACCGACCGGCACGTACTACCTGAGTTCTGATGACGCCAAAACTTACGGCGACATCGACTATATGCGCACGGCCAAGACGGTAAAGCGTACATTCCCTAAGGGAGATGCCCGTATTCGCAGCATCTCGTCAGATCAAGAAAAGAGCGTAACCGAAAGCGTGCCCAAGAGCATTCCGTCTCCCCAGGCACAGTCGTTTCGTCCTTCTGCCCCGCCCCTGAAAAGCTCTGCCCCCCCAACCGGAGCAGCCGATCGGCGGAAGCCAGACAACAACATGGACATGTTTCGCAACATGGCCAAAGACATTCGCAAAAAGTAGGGACTGCTGCCAGAGTGGCACAGGCCGACGATTTACCCAGCGTGTCATTGATTACGATGACACTAACAGGTGAATGAATGCGACAGAGGGGGAGTAATCCTCCTCTTTTTTTGCTGGTTTTTCGGGCTAAATTGGCTTCTCGCCAAAGTTCTCATACTGCCGCGATCGCCACTGAGTCGGAGTACGCGACGCCGAGAGGGCAATGCGAATGACGGCCAGCGGATCCGCCAAGGGAGAAAGCCAGAAAGCCCAGCGGCCCGATGCCTGATCGCGATCATAGGACGGGGCGATCGCCCACAGCAGCGCGATACGGCTCAGCAGCAGCGCCCCGTTGAGGCCCAGTACTGCCGCCAAAAGAGGGGTCTGTAGCCCAGCTAGCCAGGCCGTCCCAAATACTAGGCAAACCAAAACGGGTAACCCCTGCACGGCGGCTAAAAACCCCACGTCACCCCAGGTCTGCTGCGGGGATGCCGCATCCTTTAAGTCCAAAGAGCGCCCCCATTCACGCCATAGCTCCGCAACGCCGTTGTACATGCGCACTTTGAGCAGCCGAGAGCCGTCCCAGAAGCCCACCTTGGCCCCAGCGCTCGCCGCCCGCCGCGCCAGAGTTACATCATCGCAAAAGGAGCGTCGGGCGCTTTCGTAGCCGCCTAGATCCGCTAGGAGCGATCGCCGGGTTAAAAAGCACTGGCCGTTGGCCATCACCCGAGTGACATCTTCAGTGCGACTGCCTGACGGACCAAATCGATAGATCAACGTCATCAGTAATGCGGGCTGCAGCCAAAACTCTCCCGGCCCACTGAGGATAAATTGTGGAGACAAGGACACCATATCGTAGCCCTGTTGATCAACGGCCTGAACTAGGCTACTGACAAGCTGGGGCTGGGGCTGGGTATCGGCATCAATTCCAAGCACCCAGTCGCTGTGCTCAGA
>JBARYO010000949.1:0-9758 GCA_049647905.1 Elainellaceae cyanobacterium
AGATGGGTCTCTACAAAGATAACCAGCTGAGAGCCGCTGACACCGTCAATACCTACGAGCTGCGTAAGGCGCTGTTCCTCAAAACCGTAGGCCGAGGCAGCCCCAAGCGCGAAAAGCTAATTTTAGACTTGTGTAAGCAGGCGGGCGGGCTAGAGAACGCCTTTGCCGCCTCCTTTGGCCCTCAGGCGGGTTTGTTCTTTGCCGACTCCATCCGCAACGGCCAGCACACCCGGCGCGAGTTTCTGCGCAACCTAGCGGTAGGGGCGGCTCTGGTGAGTTTGGCAAGCTGCGGCGGCGGTAGCGAAGACCCGGCGGCTGAGGTGGGCGGCGATCCGGTTTCCACTGGGGATCTAGAGAAAACCGACCTGCGGATTGGCTTTATCCCCATCACCTGCGCCACGCCCATTATTATGTCGGAGCCTCTGGGCTTCTACAAAAAGTACGGCTTCAACGCCGAAGTGGTGAAGATGCCTAGCTGGGGCGCAGTCAGGGATTCGGCGATCGCTGGAGAGCTGGATGCCTACCACATGCTGGCCCCCATGCCCATTGCCATGACCCTGGGCCTCGGCTCCGCCGCCTTTGGCGTCAAGCTGGCCAGCATTGAGAACATCAACGGCCAGGCGATCACCGTCGCTAACCGCCATAAGGGCAAGGTCAACGGTCCTGCCGACTTCAAGGGCTTCGTGATGGGCGTGCCCTTCCCCTACTCCATGCACAACCTGCTGCTGCGCTACTACCTGGCGACGGGCGGCTTGGACCCCGATGTGGACGTGCAGATTCGCCCTGTGCCGCCGCCGGACAGCATTGCCCAGATGGTCGCCGGAGACATCGACGCCTACCTAATGCCCGACCCCTTTAACCAGCGGGCCGTCTATGAAGGCGAGGGCTTTATTCACCTGATTACTAAAGATCTGTGGCCAGGACACCCCTGCTGCGCCTTTGCCGCCAGCGACCAGTGGATTAGCGATAACCCCAACACCTTCCGGGCGCTGAACAAATCCATCATTGAGGCGGCAGGCTACGCCCGCGACCCCGCCAACCGGCCCGAGATTGCCAAAGCGATCTCCGAGCGGGCCTTCTTGAACCAACCCGTAGAGGTGGTGGAAGCGGTGCTCACCGGCAACTTTGACGACGGCAACGGCAACACCCTAGAGGTGCCCGACCGCATCGACTTTGACCCCTACCCGTGGCAGAGCTTCGCCAACTGGATTTCGTCGCAGCTCGTCCGCTGGGATTTGCAGGGTGACGGCAAGTCAGAGGAGCTCATTCCTGAGAAGGGCTACGACGAGGTGGGCCAGGAGATCTTCTTGACGGACCTAGCCCGCGAACTAGCCGAAGAGCTAGGCCAAACTCCGCCCGACGAAATCTACCGCACCGAGGATCTCAAGTTCGACAGCTTCGACCCTGAGACCCCGGGCGAGTATGTCGACAAGCAAATCGAAGAGTACGGCGTATAGGAAAGAGGATATGGCAGTCACAAGCGCAGCGCCCCTCACTAAGGAAAGCGAATCTCCCTGGCTAAACGAAAACGTTAAGGCCGCTGGTTTGTTCATCCTATCGCTGGTCCTTTTTCTCAGCTTCTGGGAAATTGGGGCGCGGGCGGGCTGGTTCTCCAAAGGCATGCCCACCGCTAGCGAAACCCTGAAAGAGCTTTGGTGGTGGATTACCCATCCCTTTTTCGACAACGGCCCCAACGACCTGGGTATCGGCTGGAACCTGCTGATTAGCCTCCGCCGGGTGGCGATTGGCTACATCTTGGCCTCAGTCGTGGCGGTTCCCCTGGGCATTTTGATCGGCATGTCCCCCGTTGCCCGCAAAGGGTTTAATCCCTATATTCAGCTGCTGAAGCCGGTTTCGCCTTTGGCCTGGCTGCCGCTGGGTCTGTATATCCTGCGGGACTCGGAGCAAACGGGGGTGTTCATCATCTTCATCTCCAGTATCTGGCCCACGTTAATTAACACTGCCTTTGGCGTGGCCAACGTGGACAAAGACTACCTGGATGTGGCTAACACCCTGGGGGCCTCCCGGCTGCGCACCGTTTTCAAGGTGATTATCCCCGCTGCCCTGCCCAGCATTGTGTCGGGTCTGCGCATCAGCATGGGCATTGCCTGGCTGGTCATTGTGGCGGCAGAGATGCTGCTGGGAACCGGGTTGGGATACTTTATCTGGAACGAGTGGAACAACCTCTCTGTCCCTAATATTCTGGTGGCGATCTTCATCATTGGCCTAGTCGGCCTGATTTTAGACACCATCTTCGCGGTACTGGAAAAAGTTGTCGCGTTTGGTCGAAACTCGTGAGTTTAGCATCCATGAATGGCGTCACTCCCACTGACCAAGCCTCTGAACAGAGTCTGTCATCCCAGCTCTCTATTCGCAGCGTCACGAAGACCTTCCCTGGCAAAAGCGGCCTTTTAGACAAGCTTTCGGGCAAGTCCAGCCGCGACTTCACCGCCATTGAAGACATCAGCATGGAGATTGAGCCCAATACCTTTGTGACCATTATTGGTCCCTCGGGCTGCGGCAAGTCGACGCTGCTGGGCATGGTTGCCGGGCTGATGCCCATCACCAGCGGTGAAATTTTGCTCAACGGCACCCCGATTACGGGGCCAGGGCCAAATCGGGGCATGGTGTTTCAAAACTATGCGCTCATGCCCTGGATGACGGTGGAAGAAAATATTCGCTTTGCGGTGGAGACCGTGCACCCGAAGCTGTCTGATAAGGGCATGAAGCGGGTGGTGAAAGAAAACATTCAGCTGGTGGGCCTAGAGGGGGCCGAGCGCAAGCACCCCCACGAGCTATCGGGCGGCATGCGGCAGCGGGTGGGCATCGCCCGCGCCCTGGCTATCGACCCGCAGATCTTGCTGATGGATGAGCCTTTTGGGGCATTGGATGCCCTGACGCGGGGGTTTCTGCAGGAGGAAATCGAGCGCATTTGGGAGCGGCAGCGCAAAACCGTAATCATGATTACCCACAGCATTGATGAGGCGCTGCTGCTCTCCGACCGCATCGTAATGATGACCCGAGGGCCAGCGGCGCGGGTGGATGAAATCTTGGAGGTGCCCTTCCCCCGGCCTCGCGATCGCGAGAGCATTAAGCAGCACCCGGCCTATGACGGTTTGAAGGCGGAGATGGAGAGCCATCTGTTCCGGGAAACCCGAGCGGTGGAGGAAGCCCGGATTAAACGGGGGTAGTTGTTGTAGGAGCCTACACAATCCTGTGGATTATTCCTTGTCCGTCCTGTGATCCCCCCGCCTCCGGCACCCCCCTTTATAAAGGGGGGCTGGGGGGGATCCCTGCGCTCAACTCGGCAGTAATAGCCTTCTTGCACGCAAGTTTTATTGAACTAGACACCACAACAGTGAGGATTAACCCATGCCAATGTCAGACGTAACCGAAAAACTCCTAGCCGCCAAGAAGGCTGCAGGACTTACCTTTGCCGACCTCGAAGCCAAAATGGGCTGCGACGAAGTTTGGATCGCTTCCGTCTTCTACCGCCAGGCCAGCGCCTCAAAAGAAGAAGCCACCCAGATGGTCGAAGCTATCGGTGCCGATTCTTCCCTGATTGAGGCCCTGACCGAATGCCCCGTCAAAGGCTCCTTGGAACCCGTCATCCCCACCGACCCGCTGATTTATCGCTTCTACGAAATCATGCAGGTCTACGGCATGCCCATTAAAACCGTCGTCCATGAGAAGTTTGGCGACGGCATCATGAGCGCCATCGATTTTTCTGTGGATGTGGAGCGCGAGGAAGACCCCAAAGGCGATCGCGTCAAAATCATCATGTGCGGTAAATTCTTGCCTTATAAGAAGTGGTAGCCCACAGTCATCAACTTTTATTCATCTGCTGAGAGGACGCCCATGTTACGTTTGCGATTGACTGATCAAAACTTAGGGTCACTAGCGGCTCGCATCGGCAGCATCGGCCTAGTTGCCGCCGCAGGTCTGCTGTTTGCCATACCGGCCCTAGCGCACCACCCCTTCGGTGGTCAGACGCCGTCTAATGCTATAGAGGGCTTCCTTTCCGGGCTAGGACACCCTGTCATCGGGCTAGACCACTTAGCGTTTGTGATTACTGCCGGGCTGCTAGCGGCGGCGGTGGGCCGGGGCATCGTCATCCCCGTTGGGTTTGTGCTGGCCTCCCTTTTTGGCACCGCACTGCATTTGCAAGGCATAGATTTACCCGCGCCCGAATTTATGATCTCGGCATCGGTGCTGCTGTTTGGCGGCATATTGGCCGTAAAGAATCGGCCTCAAACCGGCGTCATTGCGTCACTGGCAGCGCTCGCAGGGCTATTTCATGGCTACGCCTACGGGGAAGCGGTTGTGGGCGCTGAAATGACGCCCCTGTTCGCCTATCTGCTGGGCTTTGCGGCAGTTCAAACGGCGATCGCCATGGGAACCTATTGGGCTGCCGACCGACTCGCGGGCAAGCAGGCCCTAAGCCTCCGCTTTGCCGGATTCACGTTAGCGGGAATTGGCGCGACGTTTTTGTCCACTGTCGTTCTGGGCTAACAAGTTTACTCCTGGGTTATTCGGGCTGTTGACGCACTGTTGACGGCCCTTCTTTCTGCCCATTTCCTTTGCCCTCAACGTTTTTAATAGATATCAACTATGGCTGCATTGACCCCTCCCTTTAACCGCGAAGCCGCGATCGCGAAAGTTCGTATGGCGGAAGACGCCTGGAACAGCCGCGACCCTGACCGCATTGTGATGGCCTACACCGAAGATAGCCACTGGCGCAACCGAGCCGAAATTTTCCAGGGTCGGGAAACCATTCGCGCTTTTCTACGGCGCAAGTGGGATAAAGAGCTGGACTACCGCCTCGTCAAAGAGATGTGGGCCTTTGGTGAGAATCGGATTGCGGTACGGTTTCAATATGAGTGGCACGATGATGCCGGACAGTGGTACCGGGCCTATGGCAACGAAAACTGGGAGTTTGATGAGAATGGCCTTATGCGGCGACGTGAGGCCAGTATCAACGACAAGCCAATCAAGGCTGAAGACTGCCGCTTTGACTGGCCCGCCCCCGGCCCCCGGCCCAAAGATCACCCAGGGCTGATTGATTCGCCGGTCTAAGCGCTATAGCAGGAACTAGAGCTATCCGGAATGGGAGCTAATTCATGGTGTCGATGGCTGGCATCTATTCCTTAAATGGTTAATACCAAATAGCCGTGATAGGCTCAGATCTTATTTTGAGCCATTCCCCATGACCACCGCAAAAGTTCAGGTCACCTTGCTGGCCCTCTGTCAGGCCCTGGCAATGACCACCAATACGGTACTCATCACCACCGCTGCCCTCATCGGCTACGCGTTGGCGGCAGACAAAGCCCTAGCCACCCTCCCCTTAGCCGCGCGCCAAATCGCGACGATGATGGCCACTATTCCCGCCTCGCTGCTGATGCAGCGCGTGGGGCGGCGGGGCGGTTTTTTGGTGGGTACTCTCGTGGGAGCGGTGGGGGCGGGAGTCGGCATCTACAGCTTGGCGATCGCCAACTTTTGGCTGTTTACCGTGGCCATGGGGCTGCTGGGTATATCTAACAGCTTTGTCGGCTACTACCGCTTCGCCGCCGCCGATGTGGCGACAGAGACCTTCCGCTCCCAAGCAATTTCTTGGGTGATTGCGGGGGGCATTGTTGCGGCGGTGCTGGGTCCCTGGCTGGCCACCGGCTCACAAGGGTGGTTTGGTAGCGAACTTTACATTGGGGCTTTGGTGGCGGTGCTGGGCCTGCAGGTGCTGGCCAGTGCTCTGCTGCTGGGGCTAGACATCCCGCCTGCGGCAATTGACCCCACGGCTCCGGCTACGCGATCGCTGCTGGAAATTATGGGCCAGCCTAAATTTTTAGTGGCAACCTTGGGCAGCACCATTAGCTATGGCGTCATGGTGTTTGTGATGACGGCGACGCCCCTAGCCATGTCGGCGGAGCAGCATTCGTTTGGCCAGACGGCATCAGTGATTCAGTGGCATGTGCTGGGGATGTTTGGCCCGTCTTTTGTGACAGGCTGGCTGATCCAGCGGCTGGGGATGTTGACGATTATTCAGACAGGCGCGGTGCTCACGTTGGGCTGCGTTGGGGTGAATTTGGCGGGGGTGAGCTTTGGACACTTTGCGGTGGCGCTCCTGCTGCTGGGGCTGGGCTGGAATTTTATGTACGTAGGTTCCACCACACTGTTGACTGAAACCCATACCCCAACAGAAAAAGGCAAAGCCCAGGCGGCCCATGACTTTTTGGTGTTTAGCTTTGTAGCTTTGACGACGCTGCTCTCAGGGCGGGTGTTCTACCGGTTCGACTGGGGGATGCTCAATCAGCTGAGCTGGCCGCTGGTGCTGATGGCTCTACTGGGGGTACTGTGGCTGCAGCAGGCCCAGCAGCGGCGTCTTCGCAAAACGTAAGTCACGGGATATTAGTGCGGAATATCAGTAGCCGCGCGTCAGTGGATATCGCTTCAAGACAGCAGGGTATAGGTCCTGACCGACATGGAAAACGTCTTACTTGTCACAGGTGGGAGTCGCGGTATTGGCGCTGCTACGGCTCACCTTGCCGCAGCGCGTGGATACGCGGTTTGCGTCAATTATCGGCGTAGCCCAGCAGCGGCATCTAGCGTCGTCAGTTCTATTACGAAAAATGGTGGTAGAGCGATCGCGGTTGCGGCTGATGTTGCTTCTGAGCGCGATGTGATTCAGCTGTTTCAGGCCGTGGATGAGCAGCTGGGGGGAGTGACGGCCCTGGTTAATAATGCTGGAATTCTAGAGCAGCAGATGCGGTTAGAGAGCATGGATGCCGCTCGCCTGCACCGAGTCCTGGCGACAAACGTTGTCGGGAGCTTCTTATGTGCGCGGGAGGCTATCAAGCGCATGTCTACCAACCATGGCGGGACGGGAGGCGCTATCGTCAATGTCTCTTCAGGAGCGTCTCGTCTGGGTTCTCCGGGTGAATATATCGATTACGCGGCGTCTAAAGGTGCCATCGACACGATGACGATTGGATTAGCGAAGGAAGTTGCCGATGAGGGGATTCGCGTGAATGCGGTCCGTCCTGGCTTTATCGACACCGATATCCACGCCAGCGGTGGTGAACCAAATCGCCTTGAACGATTGAAAGCCTCTATCCCGATGAACCGGGGCGGCCAGGCCATTGAAGTGGCAAACGCCATTTTGTGGCTGCTATCGACCGAGGCGTCCTATACAACGGGGGCGCTCATCGATGTCACGGGGGGTCGGTAACCTGTGCCCTAGAAATCCTGGGGGATATAACTGTGTTTTGCAATACAAAGTCAGCGACCCCCGCTCCGTAGGATATCCCTACCCTGTTATGAGATGAGCCCCTGATGATGATTCGCGCTAATGCAACTCTCCCGTTGCTTGTGATAAGCGGCAGTGGCCTAGCCCTAGCCCTTACCGTTGCCCCGGCGGCGATCGCGGCTGTAGAATGCGGCCTACCGCCAGAAACCGCCCAATCCCACACGCTGCCGGTGAATGCCGACAATGTTCACTGGGGCTACTTCAGCCAGTCCCTAGAGCCGCGCCTGGTCATCCACTCTGGCGATACGGTCCAGGTGGAAACGCTGACCCACCACGCCAATGATGCGGCGGAGCTGATGGTGACGGGAGACCCCGGAGCGGAGAGCGTCTACGAGTGGACGGAAGATTTCAAAGGCGTAGACCGCCGTGGGGCGGGGTCAACGGACCCAGAGGTCTATGAAAATGGCTCTGGTCAGGGCATGGGGGTGCATATCCTCACAGGGCCAATTTACATCTGCGGCGCAGCACCCGGCGATGTGGTAGAAGTCGAAATTTTGGAAGTGGAGCCCCGCCCCAGCGCCAACCCAGAACATGCAGGGCGCACCTTTGGCAGCAACGCCGCCGCCTGGTGGGGGTTCCACTTTAATGATTTGGTCGAAGCGCCCGCCGATCGCGAAGTGATCACCATTTACGAGCTAGACGCCACGGGTGAAGAGGACTACGCGACGGCGCTGTTCAACTTCCAGTGGACGCCGCAAACGGACCCTTTTGGCGTTGTGCATCCCACCATTGACTATCCTGGCGTTCCCGTAGACCCAGAGACCGTCACCCGCAACTATGAGGTGCTAGAAGGGATTGAAGTGCCCGTTCGTCCCCACTTTGGGGTGATTGGCCTTGCGCCCAGCGAAGCCGACGTAGTGGATTCAGTGCCGCCCAGCTACTTTGGCGGCAACATCGATAACTGGCGCATCGGCGCAGGTGCCACCATGTATTACCCGGTGGCGGTGGAAGGAGGGCTGTTGTCTTTGGGTGACCCCCATGCGGCCCAAGGGGACTCTGAGCTAGCAGGGACGGCGATTGAGACGTCGCTGACGGGGACGATTCGCGTGACGGTGCATAGCCAAGATGAGCTGCCCGACACGCCGCTAGAGGGACTCTACTACCCACTGCTGGAGACTGACACGGAGTATGTGGTGCATGGCTTCAGCTACGCCAACTACCTAGAAGACTTGGGAGAGACGGCGCAGCAGGATATCTACAGCAATTCCTCTGTGGATGGGGCCATGCGGGATGCCTTCCGTAAGCTGCGGCATTTTCTGATGACGACCCAGGGGCTGAGTGAGGATGAGGCAATTACCCTGATGTCTGTGGCGGCAGACTTTGGCATTACCCAGGTGGTGGATGGCAACTGGGGGGTGCATGGCGTGATCTCAAAAGAGGTGCTGTCGCTGTCGCCGGAGGTGATTTCGGAGGCGGCTGACGCGGTTGAGTAAGGCTCACATCCGGATTTCTCTGTTTTGATGTTGTAGTACTTCAGGCAGCGGGTTGGAGGCGTCGCGTCGCGGCCTGCTGCCTTTACTCATGCGTTTGGCGATCGCGCTGCACATTCGCTGGGATATAGGGCGCAGGGACTGAGTGAGGATGCGGGGCTGGCCCTGGCATTGCACCAAGCCAAAAATAGGGATGTTGCGCTCTAGCTTGTATTTTGCAATATACACTAGCAAGACATAGGTTAGAGACAGCGTGTCAAGTGGAGTGTAAAAACCATGGCAATCGCCGCCCATAACCTACAGTCCCCAGTTGCCACACCCTACCGCTGGACGAGCGATCGCTACCGGATGGCAGTGGATGCGGGTATTTTTGAGGGGCAACCGTTAGAACTTTTGGATGGAGCGCTGATCGAAATGGTCCCGGAGGGAATCTCTC
The DNA here is from genome assembly GCA_049647905.1 of Elainellaceae cyanobacterium. Taxonomy (GTDB): domain Bacteria; phylum Cyanobacteriota; class Cyanobacteriia; order CAKZMO01; family CAKZMO01; genus JBCCAG01. The sequence goes on from JBARYO010000949.1 coordinate 9,167, forward strand.
ACGCTGGGCTGAGCAGTGACGGGGCGGATTATCTGCGGGCGCTGCTGGGCGGTCGGGTCAAGGTTCGGGAAGCAAAGCCGATTACGCTGCCGAATGATTCGGAGCCGGAGCCCGATATTGCGGTTGTGAAGCCTTTGGGCGAGGTCTACCGAACAGAGCGGCATCCGATTGTGGCGGATATCTTCTGGGTGATTGAGTATTCTGATACGAGCTTGGAGAAGGATCTGCAGCTCAAGACTAGGATTTATGCCCAGGCGGCGATCGCGGAATATTGGGTGGTTGATTTGAAGGCGCGGGAACTGATTGTGTTTCGTGACCCGGTGGGGGAGAGTTATGAGTCGCGGCGGGTGATGGTTGATGGGGTGGTTTGTCCGGTGAGTTTTCCGGCGGTTGATGTGGCGGTGGAGAGGCTGGTGTGATGATAGGTCTCTGGGGGCAATGGTGATGGGTTTGGAATGGGGCTGGACCATGGGGTGCTTTAGGAGGAGCTGTCGGCGGCCACAAAAGCTTTAGGCATTATTTTTGGTGGTGTCTATGAGCCCATGGGGCTTGGAAGTACTGGCGGGTGCGGTAATGGCTAGAGCGCTAAATT
>JBARYO010000950.1:0-2140 GCA_049647905.1 Elainellaceae cyanobacterium
GCCACCTCAATCGCCATGGGGCTGTGGAACTATCGAATCACTTAGTCCGTGATCCCCTAATGCCCTGGCCGTTTGCGACAAAGTAGATGGTGCTGTATCTCCGTGACATGTTCGAGCACTACGCCAAAATCCCATGAGTGACGAGGATATCCATCAAAACGCCATGTCCGATCCCCTCATGATGGCAAATGAGGCCACATCTGACGGCAATTGGTCCCTTACGGCCTATTACCTGCAGAAAGCACTGCAGCAGTTTCCTCAATCCGCTTCCTTCAACGCAGCTCTATGGCGGACGTTAGCGCTCCGCACGTTAGAGGGTGGAGATTTTTACATCCGGTGGGACATGGCCAAGCTGATCGCGAAAGCCGAGTTCGATCTGGTGCAACCCGCAGATGTCGCTGCCCTGCTAGACAAAGCTGCCGATGAGGACGAGAGTTTCATCTGGTTCCTGGTGCGCATCCTTGGGGATCTTGGGGGGGATGAGAGCATATCGGCCTTAGTCGACTTACTCAAGCGATCGCCTGCGGAGGATGTTGTATCCGCTATTGTTTTAGCGCTGAGCCAGATAGGAGCAGCAGCTATCCCCACCGTATACCGTCTTCTAGATACGCCGGAAACTCGTCCTGCTGCAGTCCAGGTGCTTGCTCGCATTCGCCATCCGGATGCTGCTAATGCTCTTGTTGGCACAATTAAGGATATCGATCCTGAGATTCGGACACTGGCGGTTTCCACCCTGGGAGACGCGCAACATCCCCAGGCCGGGCCAATCTTGATCGAGGCCCTGACCGACGTTGCCCCGGAGGTGCGGCGGGCTGCTATTGCTGGCCTAGGCGTTGGGCCGTCAGTGCATGCCCCGACTACCGTTGCCAAGATGGGAGTGCTACTTTGGGATCTCAATCTTGGGGTGCGGCGAGCTGCCATCTTAGCCTTGAGCCGTCTCGCATCTGACGATGCCGCCAAGCTGCTTTACGACGCCCTCCAGTCTCAGAGTACGCCGCCAGTTTTGCAGTGCGATCTAATTCAGGCAATAGCGCGAACTGAAACAGCAGCGGGAATAGGCTATTTATCGGCTTACGCTGCCGATCTCGACTTCTTGCCCGGTACGAACGAAGCTATCTACGACACCATCGCGACAAGCCTAGGGCGGATTGAAACACCCGACTTAATTCCTGCTGCTGTGACACTGCTCGAGATGATGACGAGGACGACAAACGTCAACAGCTCTACCCGCCGAGCGATCGCCACTAGTCTAGGACAGCTCGGCTGCGTCAGCGGTTCATCTAACGCTGTCGATATCCTGATTCATATGCTAGCGGATGCTGATACTGGTGTTCGCCTTCACATTACGGCAGCGCTGCGTAAGCTGGCTCCGATTGACGCCCGCCAGCGGCTAGCGGCGATTGTGACGTCGCCCCAAGCGACAGATGAGCTGAAGCAGACTGCATTATTGGCCCTCCAGGATTGGGATCAGTCGGCCTATCCTGATACTCTGCGTCCGAATTGAATCTGGCATTTTCCAGAGTTGGCTTCAGTTGGCCATGAGTTCATCCTGTGATAAATCATGGCTGCTGCTAATTTACGGTAGCCCTAACTACAACGAGTCAGACAGATTTACCCTAATGTCTATATCTCGTAAGTGCGTTTCGCGCAATGACGTAGGCCAACTGCTACCGTATCTGAGCGCGAAGCTGCGAGTGACGAGGCGATATGCGGCTTGAGCAACTGAAGGCATTCTTAGAGGTTGCGGAGGCAGGAAGCTTTCAGCGGGCTGCTCAGCGGTGCAGCGTGACTCAATCCACCGTGAGTCGTCAAATTCAGAATCTTGAATCTGAGCTAGGACTGCCGCTGTTCCACCGTAGTGCCCAGGTCAAACTCACAACGGCGGGAGAGCAATTCTTGCCGAGAGCGCGGCGAATTTGCCAGGAGTGGGACCTGGCATCCCAAGAGCTGGCTGATTTCAAAGCTGGAAAGCAGCCGGAGCTATGTGTGGCTGCAATTCATTCGGTATGTGCCTTCTATTTGCCGTCTATTCTGCAAACCTTTTGCCAGGATTACCCCAATGTCCAGCTGAGGGTAACTTCTTTGGGCAGCGATCGCGCCTTGAAAGTTCTACGAGATGGCCTCGTGGACGCTGCTATCG
>JBARYO010000951.1:0-6070 GCA_049647905.1 Elainellaceae cyanobacterium
ATCCAATCCCCAACGCGCTGTTGAAGCTCCACTAGCTCTGCAATATCGCTGTAGGCACGATTAAACTCAACGATATCAACGTACATCTCGTCTGTGGGATAGTTTTGGATCAGCTCAATCGGTGTGATCCGATCATCATCGCTGGCCGAAACCACTAAAGCTCCCCGCAGCGCTTGGCGATCGCCTCGGCGAGAGCGAGTGTGGATGGCTTTGCTGGCCCGGTCTAGGACGGCGTCTCCGGCGGGGTTGTTGAGGGCGGTGCTGAGCAAGCTCGGACTGACGCTCACCTCACGGGTTAGCATCTCTTGCATGTTGTCGGCGGGATAGCCGCTGAGGCGAATATAGGGGCGGAGTTCATCGGAAACTTCCCCAGTTTCAGCTAAGAGGGTGAGATCCTCAACGTCAACAGAGCGCCGGAAAGCGTGGTACTTCAGGACGACAGATTCTGCAGCCATAGCGGGCAGCGTGAGCCCCACCAGCGCCAAGCCAACGCCAGCGACGACACGCTTAGCGACTTGGTTCAGGAGCCGCTGGGGACAGCGCAGGGTGGAGCGGGTTTGGGGTGATGATTGCAGTGAATGAACAGGCATTGAATTCCCCACAAATTTTAGAGTCACTAGTCACTACTTTAGATTTTGCGATGGATTTGGCGTATTGGTGACGTCGGATTGTCCAGTCCCATAGCTGTCTATTAGATAGCGTCAGGGGTTCCTCGTTGCTTGTAAGCTTGAGGGGCACAGTTGAGTTTGTGGTTGAGACATGAATATGCACCGTTGGGGTAATCAGAGGCTTCAGCGTATCTACCCGTCCGCTGCGATCGCTCGGCGGTCACTGACGGTGGCTCTAGGCTTAGGGCTAGCTATTACCGTTGGCCATAGCGCTACACCGATGCTGGCAGCAGATGCGGCAACCGCTGAGGAAGAAGCGATCGCTCAGGTTCCTACAGCCGCCAGAACGCTCTACGTCAATCCGCTACAGGGACAAGACAGCGAAGATGGGGGCAGCGAGTCGCGTCCGCTCCGCACTATTGGTTATGCCATTGAGCTAGCTAGTAGCAGTGGCGTAACGGTTGTTCAGCTCGCCCCCGGTAGCTACACAGTAGACAGTGGTGAGACCTTTCCGCTACAGCTCAAGCCAGGCATTGTTCTACAGGGTAACGAGGCGAACAACGGTGAGGCTGTTTCGGTAGTCGGTGGTGGCGTCTTCGTAACCGGCATGATGGGGCGTCAAAGTGCGACTGTGGTTGCTTCCGATGATAGTGAGATTCGCGGCCTGACGGTTACTAATCCCAATACAAGGGGCACAGGGGTATGGATCGAGTCAGTCAACCCAATCGACCCATTAATTCGCAACAACACATTTACCGGCAACAATCGAGACGGCGTCTTTATCAATGGATCTGCAGTTCCCATTATTGAAGACAACCGCTTCATTCAAAATGAAGACAACGGCATTTCCCTTACCCGCCGCGCCGGAGGAACGATTCGCAACAACGAGTTTATCAATACAGGTTTTGGTATTGTTGTCAGCGACTCTGCTGCCCCCACCATTGAAGGGAATCAAATTCGCGAGAATATTGACGGGGTTGTAACCACAACGGCGTCTCGTCCCGTCTTGCGGAATAATATCATCCGAAATAACAGTCGAGATGGGGTTGTCGCCATTGGCAATGCACAACCAGATTTGGGCACCACTGGAAATTCAGGCCGGAACATCATCGTCAACAATGGCCGTTATGCCATCCACAATGCGACCCGCAGCAATTCTCTGATGGCGGTGGGCAACCAAGCTGAGGAAGAGGCGATCGCGGGGACCGTGGAGTTCGTGGCGCTGATGATTGGCTTCCCAGATGTCCAAGGACATTGGGCTCAAGCCTATATTGAGGCGCTAGCAGCCCAAGAGATTATTGGTGGCTTTCCCGACAGCACCTACCGGCCCAATGAGCCAGTCACTCGCGCGCAGTTCGCGGCCATTCTCAACAAAGCGTTCACCTCAGCGCCCAAGCGATCGGGGGCCGATTTTGTGGATGTGAGCCGCGACTTTTGGGGCTATGGCGCGATTCAGTCAGCTTACCAGCGGGGATTTTTGTCGGGCTATCCAGGCCAAGTGTTCTTCCCTGCTCGGGAGATTCCTCGGCTGGAGGTGCTAGTCTCTCTAGCCAGTGGGTTAGACTTGGGCGGGGCCGATTCGAGTGCGCTGACGAAGTATCAAGATGCCACGGAAATTCCAGGCTGGGCCACCGGGGCGATCGCGGCGGCTACCCAGGACAACCTGGTCGTGAATTACCCCACGGTAAATCAACTCAACCCCAATGTGCAGGCGACTCGGGCTGACGTTGCGGCCTTCGTCTACCAGGCATTGGTGCAGGCAGGTCGGGCAGAGCCAGTGGATTCTGAATACTTGGTGCGGTACCCGTAGCAACAGCAGTCTGCTCTCCCCTGAAGGTCAATAGCCCTAGCAATCCTGCAGACTCTGCCCGTAGGATTGCTCTCTCTTACAACCAGCGACCGAGGTTTGGGGCGATCGCCCTATCTAAAATAGAGAGATAAGATTGCACGTTTAGGCGAGACAGGGTGGTGCCATCTCGGTGCAAAAAGTCTAGGCGATCGCCTAAGCCTGAATGCCCATAAAATTCAGGCAATCCCCAAACCCCACCTCTCCATACGGATCTCCCTACTGCGCAGTCCCCGTCTAAATCGATACATTAAGAAAAGCTAATCAAGTAAGCGTCACCAGCTTGTCTATCCCCGTTAGGGGACGTCGCTTATTATCTTCCGGTCTGTAGCAGACCCAGCCTTTGGAGATTACCTAATGTTTGAGTATTTCAATAGTGATGCTGTTGCAGTCATTATGCAAGCCCAGCGCGAAGCTCGGCAACTCGGCCAAAACTTCGTTGGCACCGAGCAACTGCTGCTGGGTCTGATGGGCAATCGTACCAGCAAAGCCGCGCAAATTTTACACCAGTCGGGCCTGACATTGGAAGACGCCCGCTCTGAAATCAAAGCTATGGTAGGGCAAAGTCAGCCCTCCAGAATGACCGATATTCCCCTCACCCCAAAGACCAAGCGCGTCCTTGAGGAAGCTCTAAATGAGTCCCGACGCCTCAACAGTGTCTCTGTCCTACCCGAGCACATCCTGCTCACCCTCACCCGCACCGAAGATAGCGTTGCCATCAAGGTGATGCAGAACCTGGGTGTTGATCCCGAAGCTGTCGAGGAAATTGTAGTCCAGGCGCTTGAAGATGCTGTCCCGGCAGGCAGACCAATGGGTAAAACCACCCCATTTGGCTCAGAGAAAGGCTCAAGCAGCGCCCTAGATGAATTTGGCATTGACCTGACCCAGCGAGCTGCCGAAGGCCATATTGATCCAGTTATTGGTCGCTCAAAAGAGATTGAGCGGGTGGTACAAATCTTGGGGCGACGCAGCAAAAACAACCCAGTGCTAATTGGTGAACCCGGCGTGGGCAAGACGGCGATCGCTGAGGGGTTGGCCCAACGCATCGTCAACCGAGACGTGCCCGAAGGATTGAGCGATCGCCGCATTATCTCCCTAGAGATGGGGCGTCTCATCAGCGGCACCCGGTTTCGCGGTGAGTTCGAAGAGCGCCTGAAGCAAATTGTCGCTGAGGTGCAAGAGGCCGGTAACGTCATCCTTGTCATTGACGAAGTCCATACCCTTGTGGGAGCCGGTGGCATGGAAGGTGGCATGGACGCCGCCAACCTGCTCAAACCTGCCTTAGCCCGTGGTGCGTTGCAGTGCATTGGTGCCACGACCCTAAACGAGTACCGCCAGCATATCGAAAAAGATGGAGCCCTAGAGCGCCGCTTTCAGCCGGTCACGGTCACACCACCCTCGGTTGAGGAGACCGTGGAGATCCTGCAGGGGCTGCGCAGTCGCTACGAGCAGCATCACCACCTCATCATTACCGATGAAGCGGTTGAGGCTGCGGCAACCCTAGCCGATCGCTATATTGCCGATCGCCACCTGCCGGATAAGGCGATTGATCTAATCGACGAGGCCGGATCGCGGGTGCAGTTGCGCCATAGTTCATTGTCTGCCCCTCGGGAACTGCGGCAGTCGCTGCGGCAGGTACGTGCGGAGAAAGACGCGGCGATCGCCAGCCAAGACTTTGCCCAAGCCACCACCCGGCGTCAGCGCGAAGCTGAACTTGAGGAACAGATTCAGGTTGCCCTAGCGGACCAAGCTCCATTAGACGCCGCTGCTGTGACAGCGGAAGACATTGCTGAAATCGTCTCAGCCTGGACCGGCATCCCAGTCAACCGCCTCACGGAGTCGGAATCAGCGCTGCTGATGCACCTAGAGGGAACTCTACATGAGCGCGTGATCGGCCAAGAGGAGGCGGTGTCGGCAGTGGCCCGTGCTGTACGGCGATCGCGGGTCAGTCTTAAGGATCCCAACCGTCCCATTGCCAGCTTGTTGTTTACTGGGCCTACCGGAGTGGGCAAGACCGAGCTGACTAAGGCCCTTGCGGCCACGGTATTTGGCTCGGAAGAGGCCATGATTCGGATTGATATGTCAGAGTATATGGAGCGCCATACCGTATCTAAGCTGATTGGCTCCCCACCGGGATTCGTCGGCTATGACGAGGGTGGTTACCTGACCGAGGCAGTGCGGCGTCAGCCCTATAGTGTCGTTCTGCTAGATGAGATTGAGAAAGCACATCCCGACGTCTTTAATCTGCTGCTGCAGGTGCTTGAAGATGGCCGCTTAACCGACGCCAAGGGGCGCACCGTTAGCTTCAAAAACACCCTACTCGTCATGACCTCCAACCTCGGCTCCCGAGCTATTGAGCAGGGCGGACGCGGGTTTGGCTTCGAGGTCAGTGATGCCTCTCTATCTGAAGCTCAATACGACCGCATGCGGTCCCAGGTGCAAGAGCAGATGAAGCAGCAGTTCCGGCCCGAGTTCATCAACCGGATCGACGAGGTGATTGTCTTCCGTCAGCTCAACCGGGATGAGGTGATGCAGATTGCTGATGTTCTCCTGCAGGACGTCAATGCCCGTCTTGCGCCACAGAAGCTTTCTATTGGGGTGACCGATGCCTTCAAGGCACATCTCATTGAGCAAGGCTACGATCCCAGCTATGGAGCTCGTCCCCTACGTCGAGCCATTACCCGGCTCGTGGAAGACCATCTTGCGGATGCGCTGCTGTCTGGGACGCTCGCTTCGGGCGACAAGGCCATTTTGGACCTAGACGATGATAACAACGTGGTCGTACGCCGCCAAGAGCTCCCGGCGCTAGTGGGCACCCTCAATTAGGGCAATCCTACTTCTTTGCGCCGTCAATGCTTCACTTTTACGAAGTGATTCGCTCAAAGTGCCAGTTGACATCGATCTCATTGCCGAAACTGTAGTAGATATGTCCAAAATTTCTTAATTTTTGGGCTTAACCTAACGATTAAGCGAGGTTTGGACGTCCAAACCTCGCTTATTATTAGAAGAGTACTGCCAATAGTGACAGTGCTTGCTCGCCAAGATGTCTGCACAACGTAACCAAAATGTTAAAGGTTGGTTAAGGTCAGTTCCTAGAACGTAATTTGGCACGATCATAGACCCACAAGGGCGATCGCAGAGATGGCAATGGCAATAGATGCCCGCTGCCACTCTCTTCGCTTTACTGCAATTGTCAAACTTTACTGACTTCTCCCAATCTTTATTAACGTCAAGCTCACATGTGTTAGCGTACAAATAGAAAGCGTTCAGTATCTCTGGCTACCAACGCAGATGTGACTAACTGAACATATGTTGGCTTTTTGCTGACGCGATCGCTGCACTCTCGCCTGTTAAAACGGCGCTTACGTTGAAGTCAGCTTGTCGACGCTAATTTCAAATACCTACCTTTAGGAGGGTGACTCATGATTCAATCAGCCCAACAGGTTTACTCTATAGACGCTATCCGTGATGAGGCTCGCCAGCTTGTCGACCGTGGCGTTATCGGTCGGCAACAGCCTATTTACGTATTGTGTAAGTACATTCCTGCGCGCGAGTGGAGCAGCGTAGAAAGTGAGCTAGAAGAAAGCTGCTATTTGCTTCGCGATCGTATTGGTGA
>JBARYO010000952.1:0-2414 GCA_049647905.1 Elainellaceae cyanobacterium
ATCGGCTGTGAGCGAGGAACAAGCGCAGCGGTCATTGCTGCTGGCGTAGAGCGCGCCCTGGGTCAGCACCGTTTATCTCCACTGGCCGTAGCCGGGGTGGCCTCCCTGGATCTCAAAGCCGATGAGGAGGGGCTGCTGGCCGTTTGCCGCGATCGCCAGTGGCCTCTATTCTGCTTCGATGCCAAAACTCTGAAGGTTGTACCGGTACCCCACCCTTCTGCAGTGGTGCAGCAGGCCGTGGGCACTCCCAGCGTTGCAGAGGCGGCTGCTCTCCATGCGGCTTCGGCATCAGAGCTATTAGCCCCAAAGCAGGTGAGTCGTCTTGAGGGAGAGCCTGGCGCTGTCACGGTTGCCGTGGCAAAAGCAGGACAGGAATCGACGGGCCGTCTAGGGCGGCTCTGGCTTGTGGGCACTGGACCTGGGGCGCTGGACCAAGTCACCCCTGCGGCCCGCGAGGCCATAGCCAGCGCCGACGTCATCATTGGCTACAGCCTTTATGTTGACCTAATCAAACCGCTGTGCCGCCCCGGCCAAATTGTAGAAGCGTTGCCCATTACTCAGGAGCGGCAGCGGGCCGAGCGGGCGATCGCTCTAGCACAGTGGGGGCTGACAGTGGCCGTCATTTCCTCTGGGGATTGCGGCATCTACGGCATGGCGGGGCTAGTAATGGAACGCCTAGAGCAGCAGGGCTGGGATGGTGAGCGGCCTGGTGTTCAGGTCTTTCCCGGCATCAGTGCCCTGCAGGCCGCGGCGGCGCGAGTGGGCGCTCCGCTAATGCACGACTTTTGCGCCATCAGTCTGAGTGATTTGCTGACGCCCTGGGATACGATTGAAGCCCGACTCAAAGCCGCTGCTGCTGCAGACTTTGTCACGGCCCTCTATAATCCCAAATCCAAGACCCGCACCCAGCAGATTGCGATCGCGCAAACGATATTTTTGCAGCATCGCGCCCCCGATACACCTGTCGCTCTGGTGCGCTCAGCCTATCGTCGCGATGAGCAGATTCAGGTCACGACCTTAGAGGCTTTTTTGCAGCACCCCGTAGATATGGTCACCACCGTCATTATCGGCAATCGCTGCACCCATCGCCTGGGGAACTGGTTGATTACGCCAAGGGGCTATCTGACGTGAGCGTCAGTCCTCTACTTCAAGGCTAGCGACCACGAACGCAGCAAAGGCAAACTCTCCCAACAGCGGTAGGGGGCAGTTGAGCCAGTAGCTCGCACCCACGGCCACGACACCAAGGGCGATCGCGGCGCTAGTCCACCGAGACTCTTGGGGCGTTAAGCCTTTTTGAGCTTTGATGACGCGTAGAGTGTTAGACGGAATGGGTTCCGGCATCACTGCATTGGGCGGAAACGCCCAGTAGGTATTAATTGGGTTCATGACAGGCTCAGTCCAGCCGTTATCTTGGCACCATTCATGGATCCAATCGTCGCAATAATGTTTCATGCTTTGAGAGAGTTGATAAGCTTGTTGGGGACGTTCCAGAGGTGCGTTCAATGCCCCCTTCGTCCTTTGACTGTATCAATCTCGGATTGAGCTGTGGAGGCTAAGCAAACAAAGTTTACTCTGGGACAGCAACTTGTCACATTTATCAATACGGTTCTGCACACCCGGCATTCTAGTGATGTTGAAGCCCCGCTACCCCAGAAATAGTCGGTAAGCGGGGTTTTGGTTTTCGTCCCAATAACGGTATCCTAGGGCGTCGAGAAACGCCTGCCACTTGGCCATGTCTTCTGGGGGAACCTGAATCCCTGCCGCAATGCGAGCATAGTCAGATCCATTGTTGCGATAGTGAAACAGACTAATGTTCCAGTTTGGTCCCATGGCATCCACAAACCGGATCAGAGCTCCAGGGCGCTCCGGAAACTCGAACCGGTAGAGTAGCTCATGTTGCGCTAGGTGCGATCGCCCTCCCACCATATGGCGTAGGTGCATTTTTGCTAGCTCATCGTCGGTAAGGTCGTAGGTTTTGAAGCCGTTTTCTTCAAACGTGGCTGCCATCTGGGCTGCGTCAGCCCGACTGGTAATCTGCAACCCTACAAAAATGTGGGCAATCTGGTGATCTGCGATGCGGTAATTAAACTCAGTGACGTTACGCGCTCCCATGCAGCGGCAAAAGCGGCGGAGACTGCCAGGATGCTCTGGAATCGTCACGGCGAAAATGGCTTCCCGCCGCTCTCCCAACTCCGCTCGCTCTGCCACGAACCGCAGACGGTCGAAGTTCATGTTTGCGCCGCAGGCCACGGCCACTAGGGTCTGACCTTGAATCTGTTCCCGCTCCACATAGGCTTTGGCTCCGGCGATCGCCAAGGCACCCGCAGGCTCTAGGATAGAGCGGGTATCCTCAAACACATCCTTGATGGCGGCGCAGGCGTCGTCGGTCTCCACTCGGATCACCTCATCCACGT
>JBARYO010000953.1:0-4572 GCA_049647905.1 Elainellaceae cyanobacterium
GAAAATGGGTTGAACAGCCTGTTAGCCTTAATAGCTTTTATGTTTATGTTTGAGAAGGATTCCCCAGGCAACCAGGCGCAATGCTCCGATATTTTCTCACCGTTGGATCGGCAATTGGGCTAGCAACTGGCTTAGCGATCGCCCTACCCTGTGCTGCTGCTGCCCAACTCGTACCGGATAGAACCTTGCCCCAGCGATCGCAGGTTAGGTCGGGCACCAACGGCCTTATCATCGGTGGCGGGAGCCGCGCCGGAGCAAATCTGTTTCATAGTTTTGAGGAATTCTCAGTGCTGACGGGTCAGCAGGTGAGGTTCAACAACGGGCCAGCGGTCGACAGAATCTTGACGCGGGTGACGGGGGGCTCAGTTTCCACCATTGACGGAACCTTGGCTGCAAACGGTGCGGCAGATCTGTTTTTAATCAATCCCAACGGCATCCTGTTTGGCCCCAATGCCAGGCTAAACCTCGGCGGGTCGTTTTGGGCTAGTACTGCTGAGAGCGTTCGCTTTACCAACGGTGCGGTCTTTAGTGCAGCGCAGCCCAGTACGCCGCTGTTGACCATGACCGTGCCAGTGGGTCTGCAGATGGGGCAGCAGCCTGGAGATATTCGGATTTTGGGACGTGTGGGTAGCGCAGGCCCTGGGCTTTCGGTTGGTCCCAACCGCACCCTCGGTCTGCTGGGGGGTAATGTGTCGTTGTCGGGCGGCAGCATCACGGGCAACAGCAGTCAAATCAGTCTGGGCAGTGCCCTAGCTCGAGAAATGACCCTCAGTCTGACGGACTCTCAAACAGACTCTCAAAACTTGACTTATGATGCCGTGACTTATGATGCCGTGACTTATGATGCCGTGACCCGAAGGGGCGACATCAGTTTGACCCAAGGGGCTCAGATCAGCACGACTGGCCTGGGGGGAAATAGCATTCAGCTCCACGGTCGGCGCGTCCGGTTGCAAAATGGGGCTCAAATTATGGTGACCAATGGCAGCGCGATCGCCGACGAACCGGTCGTCATTGATGCGACAGATCGTTTGATCATCGGAGGTAGCTTGGCCGACAGGACTAATCCTAGCCAGATTCAAACCGTAGCTTTGGGGACCGGTGCGGGTGCGGACATCACAATTGACGTTGGGCAACTTCGGGTCGGCACCGGGGGGGGGCTATTTGCCCTCACTGTGGGGCCAGGGCAGGGCGGTGATATCCAAGTTCAGGCGCAGGAGTCCGTCAGCCTAAGGGGGCGAGGCTTAGGCAACTTACAGCAGCTGTTGGGGCAAGCCCTTTCTGGAGAAGCCATTTTGACCAGCATTGACAGTGGGTTGCTGGCTGTGACTCTAGGACCAGGCAATGCGGGCACCCTCAGCATCAAGACGCCGCAGCTGCAGGTTCTTGAAGGAGGGTTGATCACCACTGGCAGTGAAGGCATAGGAAACGCAGGAGATTTGACGATTCAAAGCAGCGATCGCGTCGTTGTGGATGACTCCTATTTGGTGGTTGCGGCGCTGACGTTTGGCGACCAGGCGCAGGCGGGAAATGCGGGAGACCTACAAATTACAACGCCACAGTTTACCCTGCGTAACGGTAGTTCCTTGATTGCAGCCACCCTGGGCAACGGCGACAGCGGTGACATCAGTATCCGTGCGACCACCGTCGATATGTTTGCGGTATCTGATCAGGTCGAGGATCCCCAAATCAACACCAGCAGCTTTTTCGGTAACGGGGCAGGTGGAAACATTACCATCACGGCGGAGCGTTTTCGCCTCAGTCGGGGCGGCGTTCGCAGTCAGTCTGGGGGAAACTTAGCCGCCGATCTATTTGACCCCAGCATCGTCTCTGACGACTTCATCAGGGTTGCCGGAGGCTCTGCCGGTGAAATAACCTTCGCCATTGGCGATCGCCTTGAGGTGATTGGCAACGGAATAGCCTTTGGCTCTAGCATCGATGCCTCTAGCTTTACCGACTTTCCTCCAGGCGTCATCAACCTATCAGCGCCCACCATTCGCCTCAGCAACGATGGAGAAGTCTCTGTTGATACGCGGGGTAGTTCATCCATTGGGGGACAGATTAATGTGCAGTCTGACGTGTTGCTATTAGACCAGCAGGGGCGTATCACCACCGCATCATTGGGGCAAGAATCGCGTCGAGGCGGGCAAATCAGAATCGACACTGAGGCACTGGTTGCAGTGGGAAATAGCGATATTTCAGCGGATGCACTGGTTCGAGGCCCTGGAGGAGAAATCGACATTACGGCCCCGGTGATTATCGGGACAGAGTTTCGTCCGGTGCAAACTGAGGCTAGTGACATTACGGCGGTGTCTGTGTCGGGAAGCGAAGGTCGAGTCACCATCGATACCCGCAACAGCGATAACGTTGTCCCCGTTGCCGAATTTTCCACCAGGTTGGCGGACCAAAGCGATCGCATTGCGACCACCTGTGCAACAGCGGCAGAAAATCGGTTTGTGGTGGTGGGGCGGGGTGGCTTGCCGGACAGCCCCAGCCGAGTGTTAGAGGGCACCGCGCCGTGGCAAGATCTACGCCCGATGGCGCTAATCTCCCGCTCTGATGATCTCCTTGAGGCGGCTGAGGCAGTGGTGCCAGAAACCCTCAACGGGACCTCTGCAGCGCCTGGGGTGGTGGAAGCGGATGGCTGGGTGATGGGCGAATCGGGAGAGATTTTGCTGATTACCCGTTCTGCAGAATTGCCAAGGGCGGCCCTTGGCTGTGAATAGGGCTGGTTGCTGTGTTGGGAGGCTCTTGATAAGGCAAGGATCGGCCCTAATGTTTTGCCAACAAACTTTCATCAAATGACAAGGGCCAACAGTATTTTGATTGTCTAGTTTTGAATTTGAGATTATATAAGCTTGATTCAAGCTGAGAGGATGTTTGAACCATGTCGGTTGAAGCATTATACTCCTGATTTTCACCCTCTCAATCTTCCCCTAGCAATGGGGGGTTGAGGGGGGCAATGCAGAACTTTTGCGACTTTTCAAACACCCTCTGAGAGTCAAGCCTAAACGATTGTCGAATCTCATCCGGAAATTCCTTTAAAAACCGTGACAGTTTTTAAAGAGGACCAAGGCTAGAAGAGGCGATCGCCCCAGTCATCGCATTCGGGGGCTCCAGGTTCAATTAGCACATTGCCCAAGCGACATTACGAAATATTAATTAATTATCCACAGATTGATTCTTTAGGAGATGGGCCTAGGATTCTTGCCCTGCAAGGAATACGCGTTGTCCTATGGTAGAAAGACGTTAGTAAAATGCATCAGTGCTTCTAGGTGGGACAGTCCTTTAAAAGGCACAGCCTACTGTTATTGTCAGAACCTAGGGTGAATAATCCTTAGGTAGTAGTGAGCGACGTAAAATTTGTGACACATCAACCAGCGTAATAACTGGCACTACAGGAATCACTAGCGTTGCAAGATATATTCATTCACCATTTTTTGTTCGATAGCAGCAGCGATCTACCTATTTTGGCAAGTGTCTTGCACTGAATTATGTCAAACAAATGCGCTGCTAAGCGTGATGCCCTGGCGAAAAAAATAGCAGTAAGCTATTTAATTTTCGCAGCAATAGGCATCTGAATTGCCCGTTCAAAATTACTGATTTAGCCCTAACAATAAACATAAGAATCATGAAGACATCTCTAGTTCGGTCTGCTGAGTCCACGCTTCAGCTAGACGAGTTTACGGCGACAACTGACGACGCTACCGACAATCTAGATGGCGTTATTTTCGGGACAACCACTGTCTTTATCGAAGGACGTAGCACCCAATTTCGCACCGAATCCACAACCTTGGGGGTGCTGTCTGCCGAGGCAAACCGCTTCGCTGCGCAACGAATCGATTCCACGGTCAACATCTCCATCACCCACGCGGGGAGCATCACTAGCTCCATTGGCGTTGTCGGCGACGACGACAGCCTGCTGCCAACCCAGGCAAATCTAGAGGTGGGTAAGCTAGACGGTCAAATCTCGCAGCTCGATATTCAAACTGCTCTGAGCAGCAACTACTCCCTAGTCCTGCTGAGTCTAACGCGGGAAGAGATTGTACAAGTCATTGAGCACGGCATCTCCGCCTCCGGAGGCGATACCCTATCCGATCGCTTCCCGCAGCTTACTGGGCTTACCTTTAGCTACGACGTCACCCTGCCGCCAGGGCAGCGGGTGCGATCGCTTGCCGTTACCGATACTGAGGGCAACATTGCCGACGTCATCGTCCGCGACGGGGTGTTTCAGGCGTCCAGCAGCCAAACGACGTATCGCATTGTCACAACCGATTTTCTTGCAGATGGGGGGGAGGGGTATAGCTTCCCCGATGCGGCCACGTCAAACCGCGTCAACCTCACTGAAGTCGACACCACGGTGAACATTGAGAACAACGTGGCTACCTTCGCCGCATTTGGCTCTCAGCAAGATGCGTTTGCCGAGTACCTCGCCGCTAATTTCAATGCGACGCCGTTTAGCGTCGAGGAAACCAGCATCGAACAAGACGTTACGATCCAAAACCTGAGCTTTCGCTCTGACACCGTCGTGGATATTGACGTCAACACCTTCAACCTTGTGGGCACCGCTAAGGG
>JBARYO010000954.1:0-5858 GCA_049647905.1 Elainellaceae cyanobacterium
CGGTTGCCCACTTGGGTCAAACTGTCTAGCACGGCAAGCTGCTGCAGTTGGGCGTTGCGCCGTTCTAGCGCTAGCTCGGCTTGCTTGCGGATCGTAATATCTTCAGCCACCCCAATCAGCTTGCAGACCCGGCCCGTATCGTCATGAACCGGAGAGTTCTTGTCTTCTATCCACCGGATTGTGCCATCGCCGTGGACCACACGATATTGGGAGATAAGATTCCCAAATTTGTAGGTGACATCGGCCTCCTGTAAAACCCGGTCGCGATCGTCTGGATGAACTACGTCCTGCCAAGCCTTGGGGTTCTGATAAAGGATTTCAACCGAGCAGCCATACACCTCTTCGTAGGCGGGACTGATGTAGAGGTGGCGGTTGATTGTGAGGTCAAAGACGTAAAAGACTTCCCGAATCGTCTCTGTCACCTGCCGGAACAGCTCCTCTTGCCGGAACAGGGCTAGCTCTGCTCGCTTGCGATCGCTGATATCAGTTGCGGTGCCCATGAGCTTGAGCAAATTGCCCTGGTCATCAAGAATGGCCTCCCCACGACTGATCATATGAAGAACATCTCCCCTAGGCCGAATAAAGCGATGTTCGACCTCGTAGGGTACGCCCTCAGCGATCGCCCGTTCTACCGCTAGCCTTAACTCGTTTCGGTCTTCAGGGGGCAAGTAGGCCAAAAAATCAGAATAGTCGGGCGTTGTCTCCAGCTGATCTAGCCCATAAATGCGCAGCAGTTCCTCAGACCAGCTGATCTGTCCCGTGGCCGGGTTGAGTGCCCAGCCTCCCGTACGGGCAATGCGTTGGGTAAGTTTGAGGTCTGCCTCGCGACGGGCGAGGGTAGTCGTTCGAGCGGCTACCTGCTGCTCTAGGGTCTGTAATAATGTCCTGAGCCGGGACGCCATGTGATAAAACGCCGACTGCAGCAAATCGACTTCTGTAATGAGCGTCGAACTCGACCAATTAGAACGAACAAGATTGTTGCGCTCCAAGGCTTGAATGTCGCGATTGAGATCAACTAAGGGACGGGCAACTCGCTGGGCGATCCATGCCCCTAGGGCGATGGCCACCGCCAAAATCAATAGGGATAGGCCTATGGCGCTCCGGAGGGCGGCGTTGGCATCGGCCATGAAATCGGCTTCGGATATGGCGGTGACAATGAGCCAGTCTAGGCCGCGACCATCGCTGTAGGGCAGCACTTGAAGAAACCAGCGATCGCCATTTAGCGTCATCGCATGGTGCTGTGGCGATTGAATTGAGTCCAAATTCTCAATGCTATCTTGCAAATGGCGCGTGATGGCCCGAATGGCGGGGCTGGTGCTTGTTACCGCCTGCCGTTGGTAAAACGTCTGGCAGGCTTCCATAGTGACGGTGTTCTTCATATCTTGGGCCAGACACAACCCTTTCTCCGTGGACTCAGCCACCAGCAGTCCGTCCCGTTCCATAATAAACACCTCGCCTGTTGCGCCAACGTCCAGCTGATGGAGAAACGCGCTCAGGCGATCTAGGCTAATTTCAGCGGTAATGACGCCTTGCAGCGCGTTGTCGTTGCTGCTATAGATTGGCGTATAGGCGCTAATACCGATGACATCCGAAATACTCATGTGACCCGGCCCACTCCAGCCTGGCTGGCCCGTCTCAGCCGCCCGACGATACCAAGGACGACTGCGCACGTCCAAGTTTTGTATGGTGCTAAGTTTTTGGCCAAAGCGTCCGGTCTGATCAACGTCATAAAAGGTCAGCACGTCAGGAGACTGCGGCTCAGAACGACCCGCAACCAACGCCGATCTCTCATCTGGCACAAGGGCCGTTGCGTCAGCTTGGGGAGCAGCCCGATGAATGGTCCTAAATTCACCCGTTGGCAATCCCAGCAGAACAGCGCTTAGGTGGTCGTACTGCTGAAACTGAAGGATTAAATACCGATGCAGCGGATCTAAATCTTGCAGATCGACAGCGTTTGACGCCAGAGCGCTGATATAGCGCTCATTGAGCTGATGGGCTGATTGGACATAGGTATCGAGTTCTTTCACCACGTAAAGACTCGTTTTTTCCGCCAGTTGGGTGGCGATCGCCTCAACCGCTTGGCGACTACTGTGAAGCGAGACGTACGCGATTACGGACGTCAACGCAATCATCTGCAGAACCGACGGAACTGTTATCAGGCTACGCAGAGAAATCTTCATGGCTGAGCCGTATTTCACGTATTTCACTTACTAGAGAATAGACGGCATTCTGCGGTGATGCCATCAGTAGGACTCAGATTTTTGCTACATGAAGATTAAGTTACATCTCAACGCTCAAGCGATTCACAACCGATGTCAGCTTCTATTGGGCGATCGCAAGGGATATGTTGAATATAGTAAGTATTTCGGGCCTGCTTAGCGCAGTACAGGGCGGTGTCCGCTTCGGCAATGGCGTCGTCAGCGGTTAGCCTGCCGGAAACATAGACGACCAAAATGCCCATGCTTAGGGTAAGGTACCCGGTTCTAGAGTCCAAATGGGGTATGGCTAGGTGAGCGATTGTGGCTTGAATTCGATTGGCCATTGCGATCGCCCCGGACACATCGGTATCCGACAGCAGGAGCATAAACTCCTCCCCACCGTAGCGGGCCACCAAGTCACCAGGACGATTGGCCGCTGTCTTGAGCGCTTGAGCCACCTGACGCAAGCCGTCGTCCCCAGCCGGATGCCCGTAGCGATCGTTAAAGGGCTTAAAGTGATCAATGTCAATCATAATTATAGTCAGCGGACGCTGGGAACGGAGATGCCGCTGCCACTCCTGCTCAAGAGACGCCTCCAGCTGCCGCCGATTGGCAACTTGAGTAAGCTCATCGACGGTGGCCAAGATTCGTAGCTCTAGCTCCAGCCGCTTGCGATCGCTGATATCGGCGACGGTGCCCACAATCTCCACAACCTGCGCTTGTTCATTAAACACGGCTTCCCCGCGACTAGCCACATACAGCACCTCACCGTCAGAACGCCTGAACCGATGCTCAATCTCGTAGGACTGCCCCGTCGCAATGGTCCGATTAGTCGCTGTTTTCAGGATATTGTGGTCATCAGATGGGAGATGTGCCAGAAACTCAGAGTAGCTCGGTACTGGTTTGACTCGCGACAGCCCATAGATCCACAGCAATTCCTCAGACCAGTCAATCTCTTCTGTGGCCACATTGAGCACCCAGCTCCCAATTCTGGCAATGCGTTGGGCTTCTTTCAAGCTGGCCTCACTTCGTTTCAGCTTCGCTGTTCGCTGCTGGACCTGCCGCTCCAAATCAGAAAGTAGATCGCTCAAGCGAGATGCCATTTGGTAAAAGCTGTGCTGTAGGGCGTCGACTTCTTTGATTCGCGTCAGGTGAGCAGAATGGATAATATCGCCACACAGTAAGGCTTGGGCATCTTGACTAAGTGCGGCAATGGGCCGGGTGACCCGCTGGGCGACCCAAAAGCAGATAGCGATCGCTCCAAGCATCGCACCGGCGAAGGCGATAGAAACACGGCGTAGATTGCTGTAGATAGTTTCAGTAAAGCTACACTCGGGCACAACCGTCACGACCAACCAGTCAAGGCTGGGAAATGTCCTGTAAGGCGTTACCTGTACGAAGTGCCGCTCGCCCTCAATTTGGGCTACGAATTGCTGTCGAGTCTGAATTTTGCTGAAGTGCTCAAACTGAGCGGTGAGATGTTGGGCTGTACTGCTGACGAGGATGTTGCTGCTCTCGGTTGCCATCAGTCGCTCAACGTTTTGTCCATTGGCCTCATCAGGCTGTCCATTTTTGGGACCGGCTGTCGTGAAGTAGGACTCCTCTTTAACAGAGTCGGCCACCAGTCTCCCTGCCGAATCGACAACGAACACCGCGCCGGTTTTTCCAAGCTTCAATCGACTGAGAAAGTCGCTTATTTGCCGAAGACTGAGATGGACCCCAAACACCCCCTGCAAATTTTGCGCGTCATCATAGACCGGGATATAGGTGTTCAGCGCCAGCATATCAGTCCTACCGATTTGAAACGGCGTACTCCAACCCGATACCCTACTGTCGATCGCCTGACGATACCAGACCTTCTCACGGACATCAAAATTTTTCATTGTGAGAATGGGGCGCGTCAAATTACCGACATCGTCAATACTGTAGAGATTCAGCTCAGTCGGCGACTGCGGTGTTGCGATCGCCGCTTCAAACGGGAGATCGGTGGTAGTCAACTCAGTGAAGCCAGACATAATCTGTCCAGGTTCAATCCGGTGGACCCCGCGGACATCGCCACCGGGTGTTACAAAGATAAGCGTCGTCAAATCATTGTGTTGCTGAAGCTCAAAAATCAGATAGCGATGCAGCTGGTCCAATGCCTGCAGATCGAGCACACCTGCTTTGAGAGCGGCCACATGATCTTGGTTCACCTGCTGAGCTGATTGCAGATAGGCATCGAGCTGCTGAGTCACACGGCTACTGCTCTCTTCGATTAGATGACCTGCCATCAGCGCAATCGTTTGTCTTCCGCTGCGAAGCATTAAATACCCTGCAAACACCGCGATCGCCACAATCTGCAGCAAGACCGGCAGCATAATCAGCAGACGTAACGGAAGGGCGATCGCCTTGCAATGTTTCGATTGCGGCATGGTTTAGACTGTATGAGATCCTCGAACTGCGCCTAAGTCGGATGAAAATGTATCGAAGTCGCGATTCAAAAGCAGACTTCGCAATAGTAGCAAACCTTGCTTATTCAAACTAACGCTTGCTTAGTCAATGCCCGTATATATTCAACCGGATTTCCCGTCTACTATCTTGACGCCAGCGCTACAGCAGCATCTTTCCACACCGCTGCAGGTCGGGCCGCTCAGTATCGCTAGTCGCGTCCTGCAGTCCCCCCTCTCTGGCGTTACCGACTTAGTATTTCGGCGGCTAGTACGCCGCTACGCGCCTCACTCCATGCTGTACACCGAGATGGTGAGCGCTAGCGAACTGCACCATCTGCGATCGCTGCCCCAAATGATGGATATTGATCCCGACGAGCGCTCGGTGAGTATTCAGCTGTTTGACTGCCGCCCTGACTTTATGGCGGAAGCAGCCCGCCGCGCAGTAGACCAGGGTAGCCTTACCATCGATATCAACATGGGCTGTCCCGTCAACAAAATTACCAAGAGGGGCGGTGGATCATCCCTGCTGCGAGACCCAGCCATGGCGGTACGCCTGGTTGAAGCCGTGGTCGGGGCCGTGGCCGTGCCCGTCACCGTCAAGACCCGCATCGGTTGGGATGATGACAGCATCAACGCTGTAGACTTCGCCCGCGCCATGGAAGACGCCGGAGCCCAGATGCTCACGCTCCATGGCCGCACTCGTGCCCAAGGGTACAAGGGCGTGGCCCGCTGGGACTGGATTGCCCGCGTGAAGCAGGCCATCAATATTCCTGTGATTGCCAATGGCGATATTTTCTCCATCGAGGCGGCGATCGCCTGCTTAGAGCAAACGGGCGCTGACGGGGTGATGTGCTCTAGAGGGACGTTGGGTTACCCATTTTTAGTCGGGCAAATTGACCACCTGCTGCGGACGGGGCAAGCACCATCTCTACCCACAACAGCAGAACGGCTGCGCTGCGCTCAGGAGCACCTGCAGATGTTGGTAGACTACAAGGGGGCGCGGGGTATTCGCCAAGCCCGCAAGCATATGGCCTGGTATGCGAAGGAGTTCCCTGGGGCGGCAGAGCTGCGAGACCGGCTCTGTCGGATTGAGTCGGTGGCGGAGGGGCACGCACTGCTAGAGGATGCAATTTTAGGCGTTGCTAAATCAAGGGATGAATTCGCAGCAGTGAACGGGGCCAAATCCTGATGTTAGGACTATGGCGCTAGTCATGTCTGTACAACGTTTGTG